>JASJBF010000027.1 GCA_030066685.1 Kiloniellales bacterium
CCGAGGCCGCTGTTGTCGCCGCCGGAGTCCTCCTTGAGGAGCTGCTCGAAGTCCTCGAGGCGCAGGGACTCCTTGTCGAGCAGCTTGTCGTCCGACAGCAGGTCGCCGCCGCCTTGGCCGCCCGCCGCGACCCGCGGCTGCGGCGCCGCGGCCGGGGCGGCGGGCTGCGCGGCCTGCGGGGCGGCCTCCGCCGGTGCGGTCTCCTCGGCGGCTTTCTCGACCGGAGCTGGCGCGCCCTCGGCGGGCTTGCCCGGCGCCGCGTTGAGCCCCGGCCGTTCCCCGGCCCTGGGCGGTGGCGGCGCGCCCTTGGCGGGCTCGGGCGCGGCCGCGGCCTCCGGCTTGGCGGGCGCGCCGCCAGAGGGCGCGATGTCCCCGAGGCCGCTGTTGTCGCCGCCGGAGTCCTCCTTGAGGAGCTGCTCGAAGTCCTCGAGGCGCAGGGACTCCTT
Source organism: Kiloniellales bacterium (assembly GCA_030066685.1). NCBI lineage: Bacteria > Pseudomonadati > Pseudomonadota > Alphaproteobacteria > Rhodospirillales > Kiloniellales bacterium. Next base: position 447 of record JASJBF010000027.1, read on the forward strand.
GTCGAGCAGCTTTTCGTCCGACAGCAGGTCGTCGCCGCTCTGGGCCAGCTGCAGCCCGCCGGGAACGCGGCGGCCCTGGGTCGGATGGCCGCCGAGCGGGCCCGGTCCCGCGGCCGCGGCCAGCCGGGGCCCGGCGACCGGCAGGGAGAAGCCCCGGAAGGAATAGGTGCTCCACCTGCGCGGCTTCGGCAGCTCGAGCGCGGCGCGTTTCTGGCGCCGCTCCTCGATCTCCCGCTTCAGCGCCGGGAACCAGTCGCGCTGGGCGCTGCGCATCACGTCGAGGGGGATCTGCGCGATCAGCTGGGCCGCGATGTCGGCATCCAGGTTGCGGTTCAAGCTCAGCTCGACCCGGGCCCGGACCGTCTCGGCGCCGGTGACCACGATGTCGTGCAGCAGCGCCTTGATGGCCCAGGCGACCCGCTGCACGGCGCGCAGCTCGCCCTCCTTGGCCTCGGTCAGGTCGTTGAGCTGCAGCCGCTGGACCAGTGCCAGGTCGATCTCCAGCCCGGGCTGGCCGTTCAGCATCATGATCATGAAGGGCGACAGGCTCTGGGCGATGGCGTACTCCGGCCATTCGCCGATGTCGATCTTCCGCTCCTGCAAGGTCTCGAGATCGAGCTCGGGCAGGGCGAAGACCGGCAGGCCCTTGGTCCCGGCCAGGCCCTCGCCCTGGATGTCCTTGCGGTGGCAGGTCGCGCAGGTCTCGTCGAAGGGCTTGACCTCCATGTAGCGCCCGCTGTCGTCGGGCACGTGGCAGGAGGCGCAGGTCCGCGGCGGGTTCTTGACCTTGGATTCGGCGAAGTTGCGGTTGAAGTGTCTCTCGTGGTTGAAGGCCAGGCGGGTCCGCCGCAGGTAGGGATAGCGGTCGAAGGGCGGATGGCCCTCGGAGAAGCTGGCGAACTTGACCGCGTGGCAGGTCTGGCAGCGGTCGTCGGGCACCGCGGTGGCGTCGAACTCGGCGCCGCGATGCTCCTTGTGGCAGGTCGCGCAGGCCAGGGCGTCCTCGGCCTGGGGCGGCAGGTCGAAGACCGAATCGCGCAGCGCGACCATCCAGGACGGCCGGGATTGCGGCGTGTTCGCGGTGATGGTCTTGGTATGCTGCTTCAGGACCGCGGGCGCCTGGTTGTGCGGATGGGTCGCATGGCGGCCGCGGTCGTGGCAGGCGACGCACTTCTTGCTGTCGCCGTGCGGGTCGTCCGGCCGCACCGAGGCCCGCAGCCAGCCCGCCGGCCCGCCCTCGAAGGCGACGTGGCAGACGCCGCAGTTGCCGACCTCGCCGTGGCCCTGGATCACCGGGCCCGGGTCGAAGGCCGGCGCGCGCAGCTCGGTGCCCAGCACCAGGGCGGCCAGGGCCAGGGTCAGGGCGGTCGCCCAGAAGGTCACCTTTCCGCGCTTGCGGCGCAGGCTGGCCTGGGGGACGCAGGGCGGGCGCTGCTGGCAGCAGCCGCCGTCGCGGTCCGGTCCCTGTTCGCAGGGCCCGCCCTGCTCCTCCGACCTGGTGCAGAGCCAGCGCTCGCCGTCGTGCCGCGGCTCGCACTCGCTCCGTGACTGGCAGCGGCCCTTGGCGGTCGGGCCGAGGCGGCAGGGCCGGCCCTCGGCGGCGTAGCCGCAGACCCACTGGTCCGAGACCCGCTGGTAGGGGCTGCGGTCGAAATCGAAGCTCTGGAGTCGCCGCATCATGGCGCCGCCGAGCCAAAGGCGTAGGCCAGGCCCACGTGAACCACGCTGAGGACCAGGACCGAGTAGCTCAGCGGCAGGTGGAAGAACAGCCAGAGCTTTAGGGTCAGCTGCAGGGCGTACTGGTGGTCCAGGTTGTCCTTGGCCGCCGTGATCTCACCGAGCCGGGTCAGCAGGTCGCGGCCCTTGGTGTTCTCGTAGCGCTGCAGCTCGCGAATCTGGTTCTCCAGGCGCCGGGCGTGCTTACGCGAGCCGGCCAGGTGCGCCAGCAGGTTGCGCGGTTTGCGCAGGTAGGGCGCCAGCACGGTCCAGTAGAAGTTGGCGACCGCGGTGTTGCCGGTCTCGTCCAGCGAGTTGTAGGCCAGGCCCTCGGCCTCGTTGGCGAGCTGGGCGCGGAACTGCGGGATCCGTTCGAAGAGGATCCGCTCGCCGCCGGCGCGCAGGCGCAGCGGCAGGCGGCGCGAGATCACCAGGCCGAAGACGCCGGTGGCGAAGAGCCCGACCGTGGTTCCCCAGAGCAGGATCTCGAAGCGGCCGTTGGGCAGCCTGAAGTCCGAGTGCAGAAAGAACAAGAGGGCGCAGATCAGGCCCAGGTAGACGTGGATCTGCAGCCAGGTCGAGGCCGCCATCAGGGGCAGGAAGGGCAGCTTCTTGCGGGCGTTGAACAGAATCAGAAAGACCATGCCGCCGAACAGCAGCCAGCCGTTCAGGAAGGCCGCGTCGCGCAGCGACATCTCGTAGAGGCCGTTGAACAGGACCAGCAGGCTCGCGGCCAGGAAGGCCAGGACGATGTTGACGAAGCGGCGTTGCGCGAAGCTGTTCATTGGCTGGCCCAGCGCCACAGGCTGTCGCGGTCCCTGAGGTCGAGGCGGACCAGGGCGTCGTGCGGGCAGGCCCGCTGGCAGGCCGGGCCGCCGAGCTGGTCGATGCAGAGATCGCACTTGGTCGCCTTGACGATCGGGTTGCCGCCGGTCTGGTCGACGATCGGCGAGCCGTCGTCGTCGCGGATCTCGACCATGCGGATGTTGTTGTAGGGGCAGGAGTTGGCGCAGGTCGCGCAGCCGATGCAGGTGGTGTCGTCGATCAGCACGTTGCCGCTGCCCGGGTCGCGGTGGATCGCGCCGGTCGGGCAGCCGATCAGGCAGACCGCGTCGACGCAGTGCAGGCAGGCGTTGGCGATCATGATGTTCTCGTGCTCGGGGCCGTGGCGCAGGAAGCGCGGGTTGTTGTCGTGGGCGGCGGCGCAGGCGCGCACGCAGTCGTCGCAGGCGGTGCAGCGGTCGGTGTTGATCGCCATGACCGCGGTCCCGTTCATGGTCCGGGTGTTGACCAGGAAGTCGATCAGGGTCGGGTCGACCGTCGCCTCGCGGCGGTCGGCGAAAGCCGAGAGGTGCCGGGTCGGGTCGTCGCGGGTCGCCGCGGCCAGGGCCTCCTCCGGCAGGCCGGGCAGCACGAAGCGCTCGACCAGGACCGTCGGCACCCGCAGCAGGTCGACGTAGCCGACCGCGTGCAGGCCGAAGCGGTGGTTGAGCGGCGCGTCCCGGCGCCAGTGGTCGATGATCTCGGGCAGGCCGAAGGTCTCGTTGCGGGTCAGGAAGCCCGCCGTGCGCAGGCCGCCGGCCTCCTGCTCGGTGATCCGGCCGAAGCCGGAGCGGATCAGGATCAGGCCGTCCAGGTAGTCGCCGTACTCGGCGATCACCGGCTCCGCCTTGACCACCTCCTGCGGGCTCTCCGAGGCCAGACGCTTGAATCCGTGCGCCCACTCGAACTCGCCGTGGGTCTCGAAGAGGGTGTTGCGGGCGATGTGGTCCAGGACCTCGTCGTCGAGGTGGCGGAACAGCGGCGATTCCTGCAGGTGCATCCTCAGGTCGCGGCTCTGGTAGAGCGAGTCGATCCGGGCCCGGAAGCCCTTGTTGCAGCGCCGGATGTCGCGCAGGCCCTGCCAGCGCAGCTCCAGGACCACCGCCCGGCCCTCGGCGAAGTAGGTCCGGTTGTAGGGCTGCCGGGTCAGGGCCTCGGTCTCGCCGAACATGTCGTCCTCGGTCAGCAGGTCGGTCTGCTGGCTTGCCAGGATGGCGCCGACGTCCTCCAGCCGCTCGCGCGGGCCTTCCTCCTCGGCCATCGCCCAGGGTCCCGCGAGCACCGGGTAGTCCTCGATGTTGCGGCGCTCGGGCACTGGCGAGTTGCGCCAGAGCTGGCCGATCGCCGAGAAGACGGAGCGCTTGGTCCTGGCGCCCTTGCGCGGCGCTCGGCCCCCGGCCTCGACCCGCAGGCTGCGGACCCGGCCGGCCATGACCTGGAAGAAGGAGCCGCCGAAGTCGCCGGCCTGCACGATCACCTCGCCGTGCTCGTAGTGCCGGATCCGCGCGTCGTTCAGCAGGATGCCCTGCAGCGGCAGGTTCCGCGGGAACTCCTTGGGGTCCATCTTCTGGAAGACCGGCGTATCCATCACCAGGTCGACGTCGCGCTCGGTCATCTCGGGGTCGAAGGGGCGGTCCCAGCGCTGCGGCCGGGGAATGCCGACCGCCCGCTGGCTGCGGCCGCGGTCGCTCTGGATCCGCGGGCTGCGCTCCGGCTCCGCGCGAAAGTCGATCGGCAGGCTGTCCCGGCCCCGGGCCATGCTCTCCCTCAACTGCCGGGCGTCCTGGTCTTGCCCTTGTGCTCGGCGGACTTGGGCAGGAAGCGGTCGATGGCGGCCAGCTTCGAGCCGTCGTGGGTCTCGGCGAAGGCCTGAGCCGCCTTGGCCACCAAGTCGGCCACGGCGACCAGGGACTTGACCTCGGCCAGGTTCAGCTTGGCGGCGCTGGCGGCGCGGGCCAGCTTGACCAGCTCCGGGTCCTTGGTGGCCCGGGCCAGGCGGCGGGCGCGCAGCCGGGCGATCTGCACGCGCTTGGCCATGGTCACCGCGAAGCGGTCCTTCTCGGTCGCCTTGCTCAACGCGCGCAGGGCGCTCTCCAGCTCGACCGCGACCCCGACCGCGTAGAACAGCCGCAGGCGCTCCTGGCTCAGCGGGCGGTTCTCCTTGCCGGAGTTGTGCCAGGTATTGTGGCGGACCTCGCCCTGGGACCAGCGGACCAGCTCGAAGGGGCTGCCGGCGGGATGGCCGCCCTTGTTGACCAGCTTCTCCTCCGGCACGACGTGGCAGCTGTAGCAGTTCTTGGTCAGGGTGTAGATCATCTTGGGCCGGATCATTCCGGCCGCCTCGGCGTCGATCCAGCGCTGCTTGGCCTCCTCCGGCGTCTCGGTGTTCTTCTTCTTGCCGCTGTACTCGCTGTGCCGCTTCAGCCAGTCCTTGGCCGGGCTGTGGCAGGACTCGCAGGAGATGCCGGCGATCGGCCTGGTCTTGCCCTTCTGCTCCTTGCTCGAGAAGTGGCAGCTCACGCAGAGACCTTCGGCGCGGATCCGACGCAGGCCCAGGGCCTTGGCGATCTCCCGCCCCTTCTTGTTGCGCGGCAGCGCCTTGAAAGTCTTGTAGTGGTGGGTCTTCTTCCAGGTCTCCGTCTCTTGCTTGTGGCACTCCGCGCATTCGGTCGCGCCGACCACCTTGGCTGGATCCGGCGCGCGCGCCAGGGCGCCGCTCGAAGACGCCAGCAGGAGGCCGAGGGCCAGACTCGCGCCGGTGACGGCCAAGCGGATCCCGTGGTGCTGTCTTGCCTGCGTCATGGTCATCGCCGGGCCTCAGGCGTCCAGGACGAGGTCGCTTTCGGGGACGGTGATGCAGGCCAGGCATTGTCCCCGCGGCGGGGTCTGGCCCGGCTTGGCCAAGTAGCGGACCCGGCCCTCCTTGATCCCGATGGCGCAGCTCCCGCACTGGCCGGCGCGGCAGCCGCTGTTCAGGCTGACGCCGTTGCTCTCGGCGAGGTCGAGCAGGCTGCGCGCGGCCGGGCTCCAGTCCAGGGTCTTGCCCGAGCGCTGAAAGGCGATCTTGACCGTCTCCTGCTTGCCGCGGGCCTGGGCCGGCGGCTGGGCGGCCGGTTCCAGGGAGGCCGGGCCGAAGGCCTCCATCTTGATGTCGGCCTCCGGCACGCCGCTGTCCTTCAGCCCCTCGGTGATCGAGCGGATCATGCCGCCGGGGCCGCAGAGGTAGAACTCGCAGCCCTTGAAGGGCAGCAGGAATCGCATCAGCGGAACCGTGACGTGGCCCTTGTGGTCGTAGTCGCGGCCCTTCTTGCAGGTCGGGGACGGCCGGCTGTAGCAGACCACCAGGTGGAAGTTCTTGTGCCTGCGCTGCAGCTCCTTCAGGTGGTCGTACATGGCGTGGTGGCTGTGGTCGCGCACGCCGTAGAACAGATAGACCTCGCGCTTGAGGCCGTAGGTGCAGATCGTGTTCAGCATCGAGAGCACCGGCGTGATGCCGATGCCGCCGGCGATCAGCACGACCGGACGGGCCCGCCTGACGTCGAGGAAGAACTGGCCGGCGGGCGCCCGGACGTTGATGGTCGCGCCCTCGGGCAGCTCGTGCAGGCGGCTCGAGACCACCCCGGCCGGCGAGCTTGGGCCCTTCTCGCCTTCGCCGATCCGCTTGACCGTGATCCGGTAGAAGTCGCGCGATCCGGGCGCGTCCGACAGGCTGTAGCAGCGGACCTGGGCCTGCGTCTGTCCCGGCACCGGGACCTCGACGGTCAGGTATTGCCCGGGCACGAAGGGCGGCAGCGGTTTGCCGTCGTGCGGCTTCAGGTAGAAGGAGTAGATGCCGGCCGCCTCGCGGACCTTGCGTTCGATGGAGAACTTCCGGACCCCGGTCCAGTTCTCGACCCGCTTGGCCGGTTTCGGCCGCGCCCGCCCGACGGCGCGCCGGGCGCGATGGACGAAGCCTTCCAGGGCCAGGGCTTCGCGCTGCCGGACACGGGCGTTCTGGCGCGCGACCCGGAACAGCAGCGCGGCCGCCTGGATCATGGCTCCGCCCAGGACCACGGCGCTGACGACTTGTAGAATCTCCTCCATCCGTTCCCTTACCTTGCCTTCTTGTCTAGCCCCGAAGGCCCGGCGCGATCCCGTTGCTCGAGACCCCGCCCTTCGCCTCCCATGTCCGCTCCGTCAACAGCCCCCGGCTTCCCCGCTGCCTGCTGCGCGGCGGCACGATCCTGCGCCCCGCCTTCAACGTCAGCATTTCTGGAAGCCGCGACCGCGCGGGCAGATCGACTGCAACGTCATTTGGTGCACGCCTCCCGATCAGAGTTCCAAGCCAGCCGTGATCGCCGTGCCGGCGATCCTGATGAGACGTTTGCTTCGAGCAGCCCACCATCCGAAGTTTCCCCCTTATTCCGGGGCTTTGGTGCGTTATTCCGGTGACAGAATTCGGAACGCGCGCGCCGCTTTTGAGCGGCCCGCCGGCCGGGTTGTCGGCCCGACCCGCGGGGCGCGGCCTCGCGGTCGAGATCGCTCGCCTCAGAACTGATAGAGGATCTCGGTGCGGCCGCCGTAGGCGGTCTTGTCGCCCTGCTGCCGCACGCCGAAGCCCTCGATCTGCAGCAGCATCTGCTGGGTCAGCTTCTGCTGGAACTGGAAGCCGATGCCCTGCTGGTCGAAGCCGATCTCGTCGCCGTCCAGGCCCAGGTCCTGCCGGATCGCCAGCTCGACCGCCAGGTTGGTCCAGTTGTCGTTCCAGAAGGCCTGGTAGCCGAGCGCGATCCCGCCGACGTCGTTGGCGCGGTTGTTCAGCTCCGATCCGAAGTTGCCGATGTTTGGCGAGGCGAAGAGGATTCCCAGGGGCGCCAGCGGGCCGCCGCCGTCGACCAGCTCGCGGCCGGCCTGCAGGAACTCGCCGAAGGCGACGAAGGGATTGGCGTAGAGGGTGTCCTCGGTGCCCCAGGGAGTCCAGGACAGCTCGGCGGAGAGCAGGATGCCGTCGCGGGTCAGGGCGGTCTCGTTCTCGGAGCCGAGCGCGAGCGATCCGTTGGCCCGGAAGGTGGTGTTGAAGTGGCCAATGCGCTGGGCCGCCGAGAAGCCGAGGAACACCCCGTCGTTGCTGTTCTTCTCGTCCAGGGTATAGACGGCGTCGAAGTTCAGCGTGGTGTCCGGCAGGTCCCACTCGGTGAGGAGGCCGAAGAGCTGGACGTTGTCTTCCTGGGTCTCCGCGACGCCGGTGGCCGAGCGGGTCACCTCGTTCCAGCCCCAGACGCCGGCGACCCGAAGGTTGGAGACCCCGGGCATTCGGATGTTGTTGCGCACCAGCCCGACCGAGTCGATGGTGTCGCTCAGCAGGATGCCGTCCTGCACGATCAGCGGCTGGCGCCCGACGGTGAAGCCGAAGTCGAGCAGGGACGTGCCGTTCGGGTCGAGATTGGGGAAGAGGCTGCCGAAGTCGCCTTCCGCGAAGAGCGTCCGGATGTTGAATTTGTACTCGTCCTGGCGGCCGCTGTCGTCGTCCGGCTCCAGGCGGTAGCCGGAGAAGTCGTCCGGCTCGTTCTTGTCGAAGGGCCGGACGCCGAACACGACCTTCTCGGTGCCGGTCAGCTGCAGGTTGGCGAAGAAGTCGCCGCGGTTGACGAATTCGGTGGTGCGCTCGGCCCGGCCGGTGTCGATGGTCTGGATCGAGGTGCGGTAGGTCCCGAAGACCCAGAGCCGCGGCTGCCAGACCGCGCCGGTCGGCAGCTCGAAGCCGTTGTCGAGCTCGCCCTCGCCCAGGAAGTCGTCGCCGATCTCCAGGATCAGCGGCGGGCGATCCGGGATGTCGCCCTCGGTCAGGAAGGGCTTGGGCTCGTCCGACAGGCGGCTCTTGCTCTCCTTTTCCCCGGCGTCGTCGACCGGGCTTTCGGCGAAGCCCGGCTCGGCCGCAAGCAGCGCGGCCAGGGCGATGGCCAGGACCGGGGCCGCGCCGCCGCGGCGCGCGGCCCGCAGGGCGGCCGCTCCGGCCGCCGGGCGGGGTCGGGGTGCCGTCGCGTCCATGCTCCGCCCCCGCTCAGCCGTCGACCTCGAAGACGATCTCCTTCTCCCAGAGCGTCTCCGCGCCCGCGACCACGGCGTCGGCCAGCTCCCGGGCGCTCATGTTGTAGTCGAAGCCGACCCGCTCCACGGCAGCGATCAGGTTGACCGGGATCATCTGGGCGTTGAGCTTGACCGTCGCCCGGTAGGGACCCTTGCCGGTCAGGGCGTCGCCGTCGACGCTGTAGTCCGCCCAGCGGTTGCCCAGGGGCTCGATGCCCTTGCGGTGGTTGCGCTCGGTGGGCGGCTCGCCGGTCAGGATCAGCGACAGGGTCGAGGGCCGCACGATGGGCAGGGCGGTCACGGTGAAGGGGATCGGGATCACCGCCTCGCGCTCGCCGCCGCGGCCCTGGGTGACGACGAAGCGGGACTGCAGGTTGAAGAGGTAGTCGTCCAGCGGCAGCTCGCCGTTGTGGACGTAGAGGGAGTGCAGGTCGCGGACGTCGCCGTTGGGATCCCGGTCGCCCGATTGGAACAGCACCTTGCCCTCGGCGTCGAAGACCGTGACCTCGAGCCAGACCAGGCGCTCGCCGGTGAAGCCGGTCGGCACGTTGTGGCCGTCGGTGATGTTCTTGACCTCGACGCTGAAGTCCAGGCCGTCGCTGTCCGCGTCCTCGATGACGATGTCGCCCAGCATGTAGCCGTTGCGCAGCAGTTCCAGGCGCTTCTTCCTGGCGGTGGCGAGGCGGGCGAACTGCACGTCGAGGATCTCGCGGGCGTCGTAGCGGTCGTCCGGGGCTTCCCAGCGCTCCGGGAAGACCTGGTCGTCGCTCACCGTGTCCTCGAAGGCGTCGGTGCCCCAGCCGGCCTCGACGTCGAACTTCAGCCAGTCCTCGAGAGTCGCCAGCTTCTGGGCGTCGCTGTTATGCGGGAAGATCCCGGGATGGATCACCGAGTAGTCCGGGCCGGCGAAGGTGTGGTCGGTCAGCTTCCGCGGCTTGGTCTCGACCCCGCCGACTTCGGCGGCCGGCCCGTGGGCGTAGCCGCTGGCGACGCCCTGGACCTTGCCCATGTGGCAGTCCTGGCAGGTCTCGCCGCGCGCCGCCGCCGGCGACATGCGGTACTCGCTGAAGGCCTCCTCCAGGCGGAAGCCGTTGAACAGGGTCACGTCGTGGCAGCTGCCGCAGAAGGTCGAGGAGGAGATGCCCGCGAACTTCTTGACCTGGGTGTGGATCTGGCGGCCCTGCTGCTCGCGCTCGGTGACCACGCGGTAGTCGTCGTCCTTCAGCACGCGCTCCAGCTCCGAGTTGCCGGTCGGGCCGTAGACCGGCTCCAGGAGGTCGCCCTCCTGCAGGCCGATCCGGCCGCTGGCCTTGTTGTAGGCCTTGTTGACCCGGTGACAGACCACGCAGGTGATTCCCTCGCGCGAGGTCGGGTGGCGCTCCAGGTTGGAGATGAAGGGCGACTCGCCGAGGTTGGCGCCGACCTGGTTGTGGCAGCGCAGGCAGAAGTCGCCCATCGAGCTGCTGGTGCTGAAGTTGAGGAAGTTGTTGATCGCCATGTAGACGGGGCTGAGCTGCGCGTAGGAGTGCTGCGAGACCGACCACTCCTTGTAGTGCTTCGGATGGCAGGTGCCGCAGGTCGCCGCTGAGGGATAGCGGGTCTCCTGGAACAGCAGCTCGTGCTGGCGCTCGGCCTCGTCGAAGAAGGCCTCCTCCTCCTCGGCCCCGGGTCCGGCCTCGGCGGGTGCGGCCTCCACCGCCTCGGCCAGCGTTTCCGCTTCGACCTCGGGCGCTTCGGCCCTGGGCGCTTCGACCGGCTCGCCGCGTTCGGAGCCGACGGCGGGCCAGGCGACAGTGGCGCAGATCGTGAATGCGATCGTGAGCGCGAGGAACTTGGGCTTGGGGGGGAGCTGTGACGACATGGCGAGGGCCTCTCCTGTGACTGCGTCACTCGGCCCTCGGCGAGAAACCCGCCCTGCTTGGGAAACCCGGCCCTACCTGGGAAATCGGATTCGGACAACCGAAGGACCAGAGCCGCAGTCAGCATTCTGTCCGGCGGAGACCGCGCTCGGTAAGCGAAATTGATGCGTCAATCCGGTGACAGAATTCGGCGCGCTGCGACCTTTCGCGTCGGGAAGCGGCTGCCACCGGCCGCGCAGCGTCACGGCTCTACACAGAAATCACACATCATGGCCGGGGTGCGGCTGCATAATATATGAGCGTCCGCGAAAACGGTGTTGAGCGGCCCAGCAGTCGAGAAATCGCGCCATGACAGGAAGTGTCGGATCGAACCGCGCGCTGCCCCGCCAGCGCCTTCAACACCCTGCGGCCGGCGCGGCGCTCGGCCGTGGCGATGGACATGCCGGGTCGCTTGTCCTCGGGCCTCGGCTGCGCCTTGCGCTCGCCTGCCTGCTGGCGGCCCTGGTCCTCGCCCTGGCCGCGCCGGGCCGCGGCGTCGCCGGCGAGGTCGCCTGGGAGCGCTACTCCGATCTCGGTCGCAAGGCGCTTCAGGATCAGGACTACGGCGAAGCCCGCGCGATGTTCGAGGCGGCGCTGCGCGAGGCCGAGCAGATCTCGCCCTGGGACATGAGGGTCGGCCACAGCCTCAACGACCTGGCCGCGACCTACTACGCCGAGGGCGGTCATGCCGAGGTCGCCGAGCTCCTGACCCGGGCCCTGCAGGTGATCGAGGTCGGGCTCGGGCCGGACCATCCGGACGTCGCCCAGGTTCTCAAGAACCTCGCGGCGGTCGAATACCTGCAGAACGATTACGCCTCGGCCGAGACCAAGATGCTCCGCGCCGTGGAGATCTGGGAGGCCAGCCTGGGCGGCGACAACCACAGCGTCGCCGCCGCGCTGAACAACCTCGCCGGCATCTACGAGGCCCAGGGACGCCATCCCGAGGCCGCGATCGCGCTGGAGCGCTCGCTGCTGATCTGGGAGAAGATCGTCGGCCCCGACCACGAGGCCGTGGTCGAAAGCCGGCGCCAGCTGAACGAGCTGCAGCGGGTCCACGGGCTCCTGCCCTCCGCAGTCGCGGCGGACCGCTCCCGCCAGGTCGCGCCGGCCGCCCGGGCCGCCGGGCTCGAGGCGCCAACCCGGCCGCAGCCGGCCGCGGCCATTCCGGCGCCGGCCGCAGCGCCGGAACCGGCGCCGGCCGCAGCGGCCGCCCCGGCGCCGCAGATCGCAGCGCCGGATACGATCTTCCTGGAGCCGGCCGGCCAGGCCGCGCCGGCGGGGATCGACGCGGCGGCCAGCCCCGCGCGCAGCCCGCCCGTCGAGGCGGCGCCGGCCCGGGTGCAGGTCGCCCAGGCCGCGCCGGCGGTCCGCCTGATCAACCTTCACCTCGGGTCCTTCCGTTCCCAGGCCTCGGCCGAGGACAGCCGCAGCCGCGTCCTCGATAGCTACCGGGACATCCTGGCGGCGCAGGAGATTTGGGTCGAGCGGGCACAGGCCGGACCGCGCGGCGACTTCTTCCGGGTCATGGCCGGCCCTTACGAGAGCGCCTCCGTCGCCCAGGACGTCTGCACCCGCCTGCAAAGCCTGCGCCAGGACTGCTTCCTACGTCAGCGCTGAACCGGGGCCCGCCGCGTCTCTGAAACGAACTCGCGTTCCGGCCGCACGCTGGGCCGGGCTCGCCATAGGGGAGTGGTCTTTCGCTTCGGTCCGCGGTTGCGCGTCGGCTCTTCTACTGCAGGCGCTGCAGGACCCGGCGGGCCTCCTCGTTGCTCGCCGATCGTTGCTGGAGCCACTTGATCAGCTTCTCCAGCCGAGGCACGGCGCTGGCGTCGCCGGCATCGATCGCCCGCCGGTACCAGGCCACCGCGCTCTCGGGGTTCGGCGTCATGCCGACCACCCCGGCCTCCTGGTAGTAGACCGGGTCGAAGGTCAGAGCCATGCCGGCGGCGGCGGCGGCGTCGCCTTGGTTGAAGGCCTGCTCGTAGAGCAGCCGCGCGGAGGAGAAGTCGCCCATCTGCAGGAACTCCTGCGCCCGGGCGGTCAGGGGATTGCTGCTCCTCGGAAGCGGCGCAGTCACGGCGCCGGCGGCGCCGAGGCCGCCCGTGACCCCGGCCGGCTGGCCTTGCAGGGCGGGCGTCGTCGCGGCGTCGAGCGGCAGACTGACGCTGGACGAGACCTGGCCGGCGGGCTGGCTCGCCGCCGGGGCCGCCGCGAGCCGGTCCAGCAGGTCGCTGGTGATCTGCCCGGTCGGCTCCAGGCCGGCGGAGATCTGGTAAGCCCGAATCGCGTCAGTGGTCTCGGGGCCGATCTGGCCCGAGACGCCGCCGGGGCGGAAGCCCGCTTCGCGCAGGCGCCGCTGGACCATGGCGATGATCTCCGGGCTGGCGCCGGTGGCGACCGGCTGCGCCGGCCGGAGCGGCTGGGCCGGCGCCGCGGCGACGCCGGCGGGGGCCGCCGTCTGCGGCAGCACGCTGCAGGGATCGCCGTAGCCCGCGTCCTCGATCTGGCCGCAAAGGTCGTCGGCCGTCACCGGGCTGAACAGCGGGCCCGCGACCACGTAGTAGACCGGCGCGCCGCCCTGGGCCTGCTGCGCCCGCAGCGACACCTTGAGGCTGCCCAGGAGGTTGGCGTAGGTGGCCTCCAGGCGCGCCTGCATCTGATCGGCCTGCTGGATGGTGAGCGCCGGAGAGAGCTGGATCATGTAGTGGCTGACCGTCGCGGCCGCGGGTCCGGTCCCGAGGCTGCCGCCCTGGGCCGTGCCCGGCGGGGCCGTGCCTTGCGGATCGGTCAGGGCGCTGCTTGGCTCCTCCGAACCCTTGAAGAGCAGCAGGTAGCCAGCCTGGTAGGTCAGGAAGACCACGCCGACGAGGAGTCCCAGGATCACGGCGGATTCGATCACGACCCGCCAGACGAAGCGTTTGACCGTCGGGTCGGTCTCCGACTGAACGGGCCGGTCCCGGTAGCCCGCGAAATCGAAGTCCTGGCGACGGCGATCCGAAGGATGCGGCATGGGATAGGTGCTTTGGCGCCGAGAAAAGCCTCGTTTAAGTCGAGACATCAAGAGGGCACCTCCTCTCAGAAGAAGGCGCTAAGTGGGGCCATCCTCTTTGTTTTTCCCTCTCCAGCGGCACGTGTAGCCACCGAGGCCGTAGACTACGGCCTGCAGATGACCCAAGAATAACGCGGATTGCAGCGGCCGATGGCGTGACATCTTTGAGCCTTTCATGTGCCATAAAACCGTAGCGTGTAAAGTAATGGCATAGATTGCGCCCGATTCGTTGTCTTGGAAAGGTTAATAAAACCTTACATTGACGGCACGCTCGCGGCCTGCTTCAAAGGCGCCGGCCCGGATGGGGACGCCGCGCGGTCGCGCCGCGGCGACTCGGCGATTTACAACCGCGAGGGCGCCGAGCGGGGCTTGGCCCCGGCCGGGCCTTCGGCGCCGCCCCCTGGAACTCGGCAAGCAGAGACCAAGAGGATCCCAAGTGCAGATCCGCAACATCGCCATCATCGCGCACGTCGACCACGGCAAGACCACCCTGGTCGACGCCCTGCTGCGTCAGAGCGGCACCTTCCGGGCGAACCAGCAGGTCGCCGAGCGGGTGATGGACAGCAACGAGCTGGAGCGCGAGCGCGGCATCACGATCCTCGCCAAGTGCGCCTCGGTGGCGTGGCAGGGCGTGCGGATCAACATCGTCGACACCCCCGGCCACGCCGACTTCGGCGGCGAGGTCGAGCGCATCCTCGACATGGTCGACGGTGTCCTGCTGCTGGTCGACGCCGCCGAGGGCCCGATGCCGCAGACCAAGTTCGTCACCGCCAAGGCCCTGCGCCTGGGGCTCAAGCCCATCGTCGTGGTCAACAAGGTCGACAAGCCCGACGCCCGCCCCGACTTCGTCCACGAGGAGGTCTTCGACCTCTTCGTCGCCCTGGGCGCCACCGAGGCGCAGCTCGACTTCCCGATTCTCTTCGCCTCGGCCAAGCAGGGCTGGGCGCGCCTCGACTCGGCCGAAGCCGGAACCGATATGGCGCCGCTCTTCGATACTGTGGTCGCCAAGGTCCCGGCCCCCGCCGTGCCCGAGGACGGGCCCTTCCGCCTGCTGGCCACGACCCTGGAGAGCGATCCCTACCTGGGCCGGGTCCTGACCGGCCGGATCTTCTCCGGCAGCGTCCGCCCGAACATGACCGCCAAGGCCCTCTCCCCCGACGGCAAGACGGTCGAGCAGGCCCGCATCACCAAGGTCCTCGGCTTCCGCGGTCTCGGCCGCCAGGGGATCGAGGAAGCCGAGGCCGGCGACATCGTCGCCCTGGCCGGCTTCGGCACCGCGACCGTCGCCGACACCCTCTGCGATCTCGCCGTGGAGGAGGGCCTGCCGGCGCAGCCGATCGACCCGCCGACCCTGGCCATGATCTTCTCGATCAACGACTCGCCGCTGGCCGGCCGCTCCGGCAGCAAGGTCACCTCGCGGATGATCCGCGACCGGCTCTTCGCCGAGGCCGAGGGCAACGTCGCGATCCGGGTGTCCGAGACCGAGTCCAAGGACGCCTTCGAGGTCGCCGGGCGCGGCGAGCTGCAGCTCGGCGTCCTGATCGAGACCATGCGCCGCGAGGGCTTCGAGCTCTCGATCAGCCGCCCGCGCGTGCTGACCAAGGCCGACCCCGAGACCGGCCAGACCCTCGAGCCCTTCGAGGATGTGGTGGTCGACGTCGACGAGGCCTACGCCGGCGCGGTGGTCGAGGCGCTCGGCAGGCGCCGCGGCCGCATGGAGGATATGCGGCCTTCGGGCGGCGGCAAGCAGCGCCTGACCTTCGTCGCGCCCTCGCGCGGCCTGATCGGCTACCACGGCGAGTTCATGACCGAGACCCGGGGCACCGGGGTCCTGCACCGGCTGTTCCGCGAGTACGGCCCCTACGCCGGCAAGATCCCCGGCCGGCGCAACGGCGTCCTGATCTCCAACGCCAAGGGCAAGAGCGTGGCCTACGCGCTCGCCAACCTGGAGGAGCGCGCGGCCTTCTTCATCGGCTCCGGGGTCGAGGTCTACGAGGGCATGATCATCGCCGAGAACAGCCGCGACAACGACCTCGAGGTCAACCCGCTCAAGGCCAAGCAGCTGACCAACTTCCGCGCCGCCGGCAGCGACGAGGCGATCCGCCTGACCCCGCCGCGCAAGCTGTCGCTCGAGCAGGCCATCGCCTACATCGCCGACGACGAGCTGGTCGAGGTCACGCCCGAGACCATCCGCCTGCGCAAGCGCGAGCTCGACCCCCACGCACGCAAGCGCCAGGCGCGCCGCGCCGAAAGCGCGTGAGGCCGGCGGTGCGGCGGGCGCTTGCGATCCTCCTGGTCACGCTCGGCGCGGGCCTGTGCCAGGTTGCCGGAGCAACGGACCCGCAAGAGGTGGTGCCCGGCACCTGCGTTTCGAAGCTCAGATCCGGTCCGGAGTTCGGCAGCGGCATCGCGACGGGCGGCGTTGTGCGGGTGGCCGACGTCCTGCTCTGCGACGGCGCGGTGGCGACCTTGTCTGCCTTCGACGGCGCGATCGGACTGAAGGAGACCCCCGGTGACTACCGGATCGTGGAGTCGCGGATCCGGCTCGGTTCGGGCGCAACTCCGCAGAGCGAGGACGAAGGCGTCGGAAGCGAAGTCGCCTGCGCCGCCGACATGCTCTACGACGCCGAGCCCAGCGTCATCGAAAACACGTCCTTCGCCCTGCTGATCGGACCGACGGAGGACTACCGGCACGCCATCCTCGGCGATCCCATCGAGGCCTCCGGCTTCTGCGCGCTCGACCTCTGGTCCGGCGAGACCGCGACCCTGGACCTGTCGGCCGGCTCGGTCTTCGAGGACCTGCGGGTGCGCCTGGTCGATCTCACCGGCGACGGCCGGGCGGAGTTCGTGGTGATCCGCAGCTACCTTGACCGCGGCGCCGCGCTCGCCGTCTACCGCCTGGTCGAGGGCCGCATCGAGCACCTCGCCGAGACCCCGCCCATCGGGATCGCCAACCGCTGGCTCAACCCGGCCGGCGCGGCCGACTTCGACGGCGACGGCCGGGTCGAGATCGCCTACGTCGAGACCCCGCACATCGGCGGGACCCTCCGGGTCTGGGAGCTGGTCGAGGGCGAACTGCGCCAGGAGCAGGCGGTTGCCGGCTTCTCCAACCACGCCATCGGCAGCCGCGAGCTCGACCTCTCGGCCGTCCTCGACTGGAACGCCGACGGCGTCCCCGACCTCGCCGTCCCGGCCAACGGCCGCCGGTCCCTGCGCATCGTCAGCTTCGCCGGCGGCACCTTCGCCGAGCTCGACACGGTGCCTCATGACGCCGAGATCGCAACCGCCATCCTCGCCACCGACCTCGACGCCGACGGCCGCCCCGAGCTCCTCTACGGCCTCGAAGACGGCCGCCTCATGCTGGCCCGGCCTTAGCCGGATCCCCTCACCCGCTCGCGGCCTTGGCCGCTCCCACCCTCTCCCGTGGGGGGAGGGTTGTGGAGGCTTGGCGAGGCGACCAGCCGAGCCCTAGCCGGAGCTGGGTGAGGGGTCGCACCTTCCGACGCGACGCCACGCCGGATTGAAGCAGTGGAACCCGGAGCGGAGCCCTGCAGCTTGACGCAAGATCCATCACAACTGTATCATTCATATATGAACCAGAGGCGCAGCCAGAACCGCGGCCGCGGCGAGAAGGACCGCCAGCTGATGTTCTCCCTGGTCAACGCCGGGCGCGCCGTCGAGCGGCGCCTGGGGGAGGCCTTGGCGCGAGTCGGACTTTCGCTCGCCAAGTTCGGCGCCCTGACCCATCTCATCGAGGCCGGCGAGCCGCTCAGCCTGAGCGACTGCGCCAGGAAGATGACCTGCGTGCGCTCCAACATCACCCAGCTCATGGACCGGCTCGAGGCGGACGGTCTGGTCCGGCGGGTCGAGGATCCGCAGGACCGCCGCGCGGTCCGGGCCGAGGTGACGCAGCGCGGTCTGCAGCGCCAGGCGGCCGGCGCGAAGGAGGTCGCGAAGGTGCAGGCCGAGCTGGCGAGGACCCTGAAGGGCATGGACCAGCGCGCGCTGCAGCGCGCGCTCTCGGCCGTCGAATAGCAGATACTTTTTCGGCCAAATAATACAGGCATGAAAAATTCAACCATAAAATACCAGGAGGACCCATCGGATGTTCATCGTGCTTCTCAAGTTTTCGGAGAACCGGGAAAAGGCCAGCCAGTTCATGGACGGCCACGTGGACTGGGTGAAGCGCGGCTTCGAGGACGGCGTGTTCCTCTTGACCGGCAGCCTGCAGACCGGTCTGGGCGGCGGGATCCTGGCCCACGGCACCTCGCGTGCGGAACTGCAGAGCCGGGTCGAGGCCGATCCCTTCGTGGCCGAGAAGGTGGTGGAAGCCGAGATCCTGGAGCTCGCCCCCTCCAACGCCGAAGCGCGTCTGGAGTTCCTGCTCCCTTGAGCGGTTTCTCCACCGGCTTGCCCGGAAGGAATTCGCAAGGCCGCGCGGGAGGCGATCGCTCGGGGAGCAAAGGCCCATGAGCGCAACGATCACGGGCCCCGACGGGAAACGGCGCTGCCGCTGGTCCGCGGCCGCACCGGCGTTCCTGGACTACCACGACAGGGAATGGGGCTTTCCGGTCGGCGACGACCGCCGCCTCTTCGAGAAGCTCAGCCTCGAGGGCTTCCAGTCCGGGCTGAGCTGGCGCACCATCCTTGCCAAGCGCGAGAACTTCCGCGGCGCCTTCCACGGCTTCGACTTCGACCGCATCGCGCGTTTCACACAGGACGACCTCGACCGCCTGCTCGCGGACGAGGGTATCGTCCGCCACCGCGGCAAGATCGAGGCGGTCATCAACAACGCGCGGCGCGCCCGGGAGCTCGTCGCGCGGGAAGGCTCCCTGGCGGCCTTCCTCTGGCGCTACGAACCGGACCCGAAGCGGCTCGCCGCGCCGCAGACGGTCTCGACCTCGCCGGAATCGACCGCCCTCTCGAAGGACCTGAAGAAGCTGGGCTGGAAGTTCGTCGGCCCGACGACCGCCTACGCCTTCATGCAGGCCATGGGGCTGATCAACGACCACGTCGAAGGCTGCGCGATCCGGGCCGAGGTCGGGCGCGCGCGCGAGGGCTTCAAGCGACCGGGGCGCTGAGACGGCGGCGCCGGTTCTTGCCCGATCCCGCGCCTCTTGTAGGGTCCTGACACTAGAGGAACATCCCAAGCCAAGGAGGGGAATCACATGGCCATGCGATCCATCAACTCGGAGGCCGCGCCGGAGTCGGTCGGCGGCTATTCCCAGGCGGTCGAGACCAGGGGCACGACCCGGCGGCTCTACATCAGCGGCCAAATCCCTCTGGCGCGCGACGGGACCCTGCCGTCGAGCTTCGAGGACCAGGCGCGCCAGGTCTGGGCCAACATCGAAGCCCAGCTCGCGGCCGCCGAGATGACCCTCGACCACCTCGTCAAGGCGACCATCTTCCTGTCGGACCGCGCCCACATCGCGGAGAACCGCCAGGTCCGCCGGGAGGTCCTGGGCGACCGCGCCCCGGCCTTGACCGTCATCATCGCCGGCATCTTCGACGAGGCCTGGCTGCTGGAAATCGAGGCCATTGCCGAAGCTTGAGGTCTCTTCATGGCACAGGCGCGGGGCCCGGATTCCCTGGGGGCCGAAACTGGTCTAGGCTCGTTCCCAGGGGAAGTAAGGGGGAGCGCTCGGCCATGAAAGCCCTGGTCTACACCGGCACCGAGGCGACCGAGATCCGCGACCAGCCGGAGCCCGAGCCCGGGCCCGGCGAGGCCCTGGTCGCGGTCGAGGCGGTCGGCATCTGCGGCTCGGACCTGCACGCCTGGCACGGCCACGACCCGCGCCGGGTGCCGCCGATGATCCTCGGCCACGAGGCCGCCGGCCGGGTGCTGGAGGGCAAGACGCCGGGGCAACGGGTGGTGCTCAATCCGGTGATCGCCTGCGGCCGCTGCCGCTACTGCACCGGCGGGCGGAGCAACCTCTGCCCGGAGCGCGAGCTGATCGGCATGCAGCACCCCGGCGCCTTCGCCGAGCGGGTCGCGATCCCGGAGCGCAACCTGATCCCCGTGCCCGAGGGCATGGCCGCGGAGCACGCGGCGCTGACCGAGCCCTGCGCCACCGCCTGGCACGCCGTCGAACTCGGGCTGGCCGCGCTCTGGCAGCCCCTGGCCGAAAGCCGGGCCCTGGTCATCGGCGGCGGCTCGGTCGGCCTGCTCGCCGGCCTGATCCTGCGCCACCACGGCTGCGCCGAACTGCGCCTCGCCGAGACCAACCCCCTGCGCCGGGGGACCGCCGAGGCCGCCGGGCTGGAGACCCTCGATCCCGCGGCCGCGCCGGCCGAGGCCGGCGGCTACGACCTGGTGGTCGACGCGGTCGGCAGCACGCGGACCCGCGCCGCCGCCCTCGAGGCCGTGGCCGCCGGCGGCGTGGTCTCCCACCTCGGCCTGCAGGACTGGGCCGGCGACTTCGACGCCCGCCGGGTCACCCTGTCGGAGATCGCCTTCCTCGGCGTCTACACCTATACCGAAACCGATCTCCGCGCCTCGCTCGACGCCCTGCACCGCGGCGTCCTCGGCGAGCTCGCCTGGGCCGAGCCGCGGCCCCTCGAGGCGGGCGTCCAGGCCTTCCACGACCTCGACCGGGGTCGGACCGCCGCCGCCAAGATCGTCCTGCGGCCCTGACCCGGGACATCCCTGAGACGGCTTTTCCTTGTCGATGGCCGCCGCCCGTGTGAAGCTTTTCCGAAGGGACGGCGCAAGACCGCCCGGAATAAAGCCCCAAACGTGCGACAGGGCTCGGGGGCCAACATAAGCCATGGGAGGCAAAAAATGCGGAGAGTGAAGAGCTTGCTGGGCGCCCTCTGGGCGCTGCCGGTCGCCTTCGGCCTGGCGGCGGCCGGCAGTCTGCCGGCCTCGGCCGAGGTCAAGATCCGGGTCCAGTCGGTGATCCCGGCCAAGGCCGACGAGGTCACCATGCTGAAGCAGTTCGGCGAGAACGTCAGCGCTTTGACCAACGGTGAGGTCGTGATCGAGGTGCTGCCGGCCGGCGCCGTGGTCGGCGTCAAGGAGACCCTGGAGGCCGTCGACAAGGGCCTGGTCGAGGGCGGCTTCGCCTGGACCCACTACTGGTCCGGCTATCACCCGGCCGCCATGCTCTTCGGCTCGCCGGTCGCCGGCGCCGGGGTCGGCATCGACAACATCGCCTTCGTGTCCTGGTTCATGTACGGCGGCGGCAAGGAGCTCTACGACGAGCTCTGGGGCGAGATGGGCATGAACGTCAAGGGCTTCATGCTGCAGCCGGTCGGCCCCGAGGCGCTCGGCTGGTTCAAGGAGCCCATCGCCTCCATGGAGGACTTCCGCCAGTACCGCTTCCGCACCCCGCCAGGGATCCCGGGCCAGACCTACAAGGACATCGGCATTGCCGCGGTCGCCATGGGCGGCGGCGATATCCTGCCGGCACTGGAGAAGGGCGTGATCGACGCCGCCGAGTGGTGCTGCCCCAAGCCTGACAGCGTCTTCGGCTTCCAGAAGGTGCTCAAGCACTACTACCTGCAGGGCCTGCACCAGGTCGTGGTCAACGCCGACATCTACATCAACGGCGACGTCTACAACAAGCTGACCCCGCACCAGCAAAAGGCGATCGAGGTCGCGGCCAACGCCTCCCTGATCCAGTCCCTGGCCTACCGCATCTACGAGAACGGCAAGGCGCTCAAGGACCTGACCGAGAACCACGGCGTCCAGCTCCACGACACCCCGGCCGACTACTTCACCGAGTACATGAACGCGGCCAAGGCGACCCTGGAGAAGAACGCCGCCGAGAACGCCTTCTTCAAGAAGGTCTGGGATTCCCAGAAGGCCTTCGCCGAAGTCGCGGTGCCCTTCTGGGCCGGCGCCCAGACCTCCAACGCCAACCTCGGCAACGCCTTCGCCAAGCAACTGAAGAAGTAGGGTCGTCGAAGGGTATTCGATCGTCGCGGGACTTCCCCTCACCCGCTCGCTCCGCTCGCCGCCCTCTCCCCCGGGGAGAGGGCTGCGGTGCGGCTCTCATTCCCTCTCCCCGGGGGAGAGGGAGGGGCCCGCAGCGCAAGAGCGCTGTGGGAGGGTGAGGGGCCGACCCTCCGCGACGGCGACCGGAATCTCCGAAGACCACGCAGGGGAAGCACCATGTCCGGCGCCGACGACACGGTTGACGAACTGATCGCCGAGCGCAGGTCCGGGGCGCCCGGCCGGCTGCCGCCGGACATGCCGCCCTGGATGGCACGGACCATCACCTGGATCGACGTCTTCTCGCTCTGGGTCGGGCGTGGGGTCTGCCTGCTCGTGATTCCGCTGATCTGCGCCATGGTCTACGAGATCTTCATGCGCAAGTTCTTCGTCGCGCCGACCATGTGGGCCTACGACGTCAGCCGCATGCTCTACGGCGCCAGCTTCATGCTCGGCGCCGGCTACGCCCTGTCCAAGGGGGTGCACATCCGCGCCGACTTCCTCTACCGCGGCTGGACCAGCCAGACCCAGGGCCGGATCGACGCCGCGCTCTACCTCTTCCTCTACTTCCCCGGTCTGCTGGTCTTCCTCTGGACCTCGACCGACTTCGCCCAGCTCGCCTGGATGCGCGGCGAGCGCGGCATGGACACCGCCTGGATGCCCCACGTCGGGCCGATCAAGACCGCACTGCCGATCGGTATCGCCCTGCTGCTGATCCAGGGCGTCTCCGAGTTCCTGAAGAGCTGGTACGCTGCGACCCGCGGCCGCTGGCCCGACCGCTGAGGCCTGAAGGATGAGTTACGAGGAACTCCTCGGCCTGGTCCTGATCGGCTGCATGCTCTTCGCGATCTTCGTCGGCTATCCGATCTCCTTCACCCTGATCTTCCTGGGCATGGTCTTCGGCTATCTCGGCTTCGGCGATCTGGTCTTCTACCTCATGACCTTCCAGTTCTACTCGGTGATGATGGAGCAGACCCTGGCCGCGGTGCCCCTCTTCGTCCTGATGGGCATCCTGATGGAACGGGCCGGGCTGATGGAACGGCTCTTCGAGGCGGTCCAGCTCATGCTGTCCCGGGTCCGCGGCGCCCTCTACATCGCGGTGCTCTTCGTCTCGACCATCTTCGCCGCGGCGACCGGGATCGTCGGCGCCTCGGTCACCATCCTCGGGATCATGGCCGCGCGGACCATGAACCGCTCCAACTACGACGTGCAGCTCGCCTCGGGCACCATCACCGCCGGCGGCACCCTGGGCATCCTGATCCCGCCCAGCATCATGCTGGTGGTTATGGGCCCGGTGCTCGAGGTGCCGGTGACCGACCTCTTCGCCGCCGCCATCATCCCCGGGATCATGCTGGCCTTACTCTACACCGGCTACGCCCTGCTGCGCTGCGCGATCAATCCCGCGCTCGGGCCGCCCCTGCCGGAGGACCAGCGCGCCGAGTCCATGGCCCACGTCGTCCGCGAGTTCGTCATCGGGCTGGTGCCGCCGGCGGCCCTGGTCTTCGCCGCCCTGGGCAGCATCCTCTTCGGCCTCGCGACCCCGACCGAGGGCGCGGCCTGCGGCGCCTTCGGCGCCTTCTTGCTGACCCTGGCCTACCGCAAGCTGACGCCGCGCATGCTGATGGACGCGATGATCAAGACCCTGGAGATCTCGGTCCTGATCCTCTTCCTGGTCGCGGCCTCCAACTTCTTCGGCGCGGTCTTCTCGCGCCTCGGCACCCCGACCATGCTGACCGAGGTCCTGCTCGGCCTCGACCTGCCGCCGACCGCGATCCTCCTCATGGTCATGGCCCTGATCTTCCTCCTGGGCTGGCCGCTCGAATGGGTGCCCATCGTCCTGATCATCGTGCCGATCCTCCTGCCCCTGATCGAGAAGCTCGGCTTCAACCTCACCTGGTTCGGGATCCTGGTCGCCGTCAACCTGCAGACCGCCTGGCTCTCGCCGCCGGTCGCGCTCTCGGCCTACTTCCTCAAGGGCGTGGTCCCGCAATGGGACCTCAAGGACATCTACAAGGGCATGATGCAGTTCATGGTCATCCAGCTCTTCGGCCTCGCCCTGATCATCCTCTTCCCCCAAATCGCCCTTTGGCTCCCGGCCGTGATCTACGGGGAGTGAGGGACGGCCGCCGGAGCGTGCGGGCGCAAGTGGAACCGCCGCTGGCGTCCCAGTCCGCGCGCCTCAAATGGCCGACACCGGCCAAGGGGCGCCATTCCTTCGAGCCGTTCGCGACGTCGGCTTTCTGATCCGAAAGCCGACGCGCGAGGATCATCACGCCGACGGTGAAGCGTGACCCAGGGCGGAAGTTTCTGTCTCCGGCTGATACCCATTCACTGCCGTTGAGCGGAAACGCTAACGTTTGCATAAATTGATCTGTACCCTTTGACGGAGCGCTGAATTCAGGGAGACGGCGATGGCTGAACTAGTTCTGGTGCTAACGCCGATTGCTTTGCTGGACAGCACCTCGATCATTCCTCTTTGCATTGTAGTCTTGGTAATTCTGCTTGGCGGTCCGAGCCCTCTGTTTCGAAGCACAGCCCTACTGGCTGGCATTCTCGTGACCTACCTGGTCTGCGGATTGTTGGTCCTGTTCGGCCTGCAGAGCGTGTTCGATACGATCAACGCCTACGCCCTAAAGGTCTGGCAAGACCCCAATACCGAAGAGCTGATATTTCAGATCTTGATCGGCTTCGTACTTGTCGTCCTTGGCCTTCGCATTGCCCGAGCCCGCAAACAACAGACCGAGAAAGAGGCTCCCACTGCGGTGACGGCTAGACAGGCCTTTCTCGCCGGCGCCGGAATGACCATTGTTGGATTACCGGGTGCTGTGCCCTATCTCGCAGCCATCGACCTCATCCTCAGAAGTGATCAGACGACCAGGCAGGAAGTCATGGTACTCGTCGTCTACAACATTGTTTTCGTTGCGCCTCTCGCTGCAATCGTGGCCTTGAGTCTAGTGCTCGGTGAGCGCGGCCAGCGCCTTCTACACAATATCAGGGGCTTTTTTGACCGATGGGGCCAGAGGCTCATCGTTAGCCTGTTGCTCGTGCTTGGAGCTCTGCTCATTATGGATGGTGTCGGTTGGTTCCTTGGTACACCGCTGATCCCGGTTTGAAACTCATCGGCATCCCTCCACCCTCTTTGGTCTGCCTTTGGCTACTTTCGCCCTATTCGATGGCCGACGTCGGATGACCGGTCTGAAATCCGAAAGCCGACGTCTCGATCGTCGATCGAGAAGGGTCGGCTTGGGTCGATCACAGCCGCTCCGTCTCACCGGCAAGTATCTTGTTGGATCGCCGGCTATGGACATAGGCTTGGCGCTCTGCGCGTGCCGAAGGTCGCTTTGGTTTTGAGGCGGGGAGAATTGAGACCGTCTCCTCGGCCTCGCCCTGATCATCCTCTTTCCCCAGATCGCCCTCTGGCTCCCGGCCGTGATCTACGGTCCCTGATGTCAAGGAGCGCTGAGTGGACGGGCGAAAATGACCCCTTGCTGAGCTTCGCGCACGACTGCAGGGGAAGCCAGCTCTCTGATGTGCTGGCCAGACAGGGCGGGCTTTGAGCCCTACTACCGGCTTCCGGCATATAGCAGTATCATTCACCCTCAAGAGGCCGCTCTTTCTCGGGATGGGAGATGGGATTGGAGCGGAGGCTAGCAGCAATCCTCGCTGCCGATGTGGTCGGCTACAGCCGCCTTATGGAAAGCGATGAGGCGGGCACCCACTCTGCGCTCAACGCTCACCGAGAAGAACTGATCGACCCCAAGGTCGCTGAGCATCATGGGCGTATTGTCAAGTTGACGGGAGACGGCGCGCTCGTCGAGTTCGCAAGCGCGGTTGATGCGGTGGAGTGCGCGGCCGCCGTTCAGCGCGGTATGGAAGAGCGCACCGCCCAAGAGCCAGAAGATCGGCGCATCAAGTTTCGGATCGGCATCAACATTGGCGACATCATCGTCGAGGAGAGTGACATCTATGGCGATGGCGTCAATGTTGCCGCCCGTCTGGAGAGCGTGGCCGATCCCGGTGGTATCTGCATTGCCCGCAACGTCTTCAACCAGGTGAAGAACAAGGTAGACCTTGGATTCGAGGACCTGGGCGAGCACCGGGTCAAGAATATTGCGGAGCCGGTCCCGGTTTATCGTGTCCACCTCGATGCCGGTGCGGTGCCGAAGCTGAGCGAGGCGAGGAGACGACTCTGGCGGCGCGAAGCCTTGGTCGCTGCCGCAATCGTGGCTTTCCTGATTGCCGGACTTGCCGCCTGGAATTTCATTCTGAGGCCGTCAGATGGGCCGAGGGAGGTCGCCTTCGTTGAGGCCGCGGTCCTCGCTCTGCCGAGCGGTCCTTCGATTGCGGTGCTGCCATTCGCCAATCTGAGTGGCTCTCTGGAGCAAGAGTACTTCTCTGACGGCATCACCGAGGAGATCATCACTGCCCTCACGCGATACCGAGAGCTCCACGTGCGCGCCCGGAGCGCGACGACCCAATACAAAGGCCAAGCCATCGACCCCAGGCAAATAGGGCAGGACTTGGATGTCGCCTACGTCCTCAAGGGAAGCATTCGTCGTGCCTCGGACACGATTCGCGTCACGGCGCAGCTTATCGACACCACCTCGGCCGCGCTTGTTTGGGCGGAGTCCTATGAAGCCGATTTGACCCCTGCCAACGTCTTCAACGTGCAAGCCGAAATCACAGAAAAAGTCGTCAATGCGATTGCCTCGTCTTATGGCGGTGCCATCGCAAAAAGCCGCCTCGCCCATGCCCGCGGCAAGCCGCCGCAAAGCCTATCGGCCTATGAGTGCGTGCTGACGGCAAGGCAATGGATCCGATCGCCCTCCGAATCCAATGCCCGCAGAGCCTACGATTGCCTAAAGCCCACGGTCGAGCTTGATCCCAACTATGCGCATGCCTGGGCGTTACTCGCCTACGTCTACGCAGTGGAGTACGCCTTCGAGTTTGGACTCGCACAAGCCGAGGGAGGAGATCCTCGAGCGCTAGCCCTGGAGGCGGCGCGACGAGCGGTCGAGCTCGACCCCGGCAGCGCAGAAGCCAGTTGGGCCCTCACGCGGGCTTATCTCGTCAACGGTGATCTTGAGAAGTTTTACGATGAGGCAGAGCGGACGCTCTTGCTCAGCCCGAACGACATCACCATCGGCGTGATCGGTAGTTGGATCGGCTATACCGGCAAGTGGGAAAAGGGCAAAGCGCTGGTTCGCAAGGCCATCGCGCTCTATCCCAAAACCTATCCCAAATACATCTGGTACGTTTTCGCCAAGGATCACTACCGAAAGGGGGAGTACGAAGCAGCGTTGGACTATTTCCATCGTGCATTCATCCCTGGCTTCTGGTTGGCCCAGTTGCAATACGCCTACACTTACGGCTGGCTTGACGATGAGGCAAAAGCGTCTGCGGCCGTCGCCAAGCTGCTTGAGCTCAGACCCGGCTATGCAATCGAAAACGCCGTGCACTTCTATCGCGCTTTCGGGTTCCAGCCGTCCTATATCGACCGCATGGTCGAAGGCCTGCGTAGGGCTGGACTGCCCGAGCGCTCGGCCTCCGCAGAATTGCCCTCCCCCGAGTAGCAGCAGCATGCCTCGGGCTCCCAGGGCAGAGCCATGTCGCCTTTTGGCCAGTTTCGCCCTAACCGTTGATCGCTGTCGGAAGACCGGTCTGGGATCCGAAAGCCGACGTTCGGATCACGGATCAAGAAGGATCGAGTTGGTTCGACGGCTGACCTTGGCCAGTAGGCGCCCTCCCGGCCGATCTCCTCGAGGTCGTGATCTTGCAGTGGGTGCTCCAGGGCAAGCTGCAGTTTGGGCTTGCTGACGGCGGCTCAGATCGGCCGGAAGCGGCCGTCCGCCTGCGCCGCACGCACCGTGCGATTTCTAATCGAAAGACCAGTCGCTCGGCCGCTGCCCCTCTTTCCACCGGCCATGACCTTGGACTGTCGAGGTTTGGGAGTGTCGGTCTTTGCCTCCAGCGGCTATCCTCGGAGATCAGATTACAAGCTGGACAGAGGGGACGGATCCTGAAAGCCCTGTTACTCGAAGGCGAGCGCCGGTTGTCATTGCTGGACATTGATGCGCCCGTCGCGGGACCGGGTCAGGTCTTCGTTGATGTGGAAGTTGCCAGCATCGGGGGCAGCGAATACCTCGGCTACAAAAATCCTGGAATACGGAGACTGCCGAACATCATGGGCCACGGGATTGCCGGGGTGACGGCTGAAGGCCGGCGTGTGGCAGTGAATCCGTTGCAAAGCTGCGGAACCTGCGATGACTGTCTGCGCGGTCGCTACCAGTTGTGCAGTTCGTGGGAACTGATAGGTGTGCAGTCCAACGGCGGTTTCGCGCAAAAGGTCGTCGTTCCAGCGACAGCACTGGTTGATCTGCCCGACGATCTGAGTTGGGAACAAGCAGCCTTCGTCGAGCCCTTCGCTAACTCGGTGAACGCCTGGGAACTTTCCGGTGCGGATACCGGTGATACGGTGGCGATTGTCGGTGCGGGAGGACTCGGTTTGGGGCTGGTTGCCTGTGCGGCAGAGGCCGATTGCGAAGAAATTGCTGTGGCCGATCTCTCAAGCGGCCGACTCCGTGCTGCGACGGAGCTGGGAGCAAACAGCGTTTCGGCAGATCTTACCGGAAGGTATGACGTCGTGTTTGATACCGTCGGTTCGGCCGAGGCCAGACAGAAGGCGATCGCGTTGACCCGCAAATCCGGGACATGCGTCCTTTTGGGCTTCGCCACTCCCATGCTGGAAATAGATGCGGGGGATTTCATCCGAAGCCAGAAGCGGATTGTCGGCGCCTTCGTCTACTCAGTTCAGCACTTCATGAACGCCATCCAACTCGTCAGGCGATGTCGTAGGGAGTGGGTGACGAACCTGACGTTCTTGGAAGTTGAACCCCTGTTGCTGAAATACCTCGATGGTGATTTTTCGACTGTGAAAGCGGCCCTTCGGCCAAATCGGTAGAGTCGTGTCTCGGCATCCGCCAATGACATTCTGCGAGCGTCACCAAAAGGGCCGTCGAAACGTCGTCGGGCACCCGACTGCCTAGCCGATCGTTGCGGCAGGACGAAGGGATAGCAGTCCGAAATCCGATCTTGCCGGCGGTAAGCTGGAACGGCCGCCCCAGGTCGACGGTTGATCTTGGCCACCGGCTACCCTTTTGACAGATCGCCTCGAGGTCGTGACTCCGCGACAGGAGTTCCAAGGACATCTACAAGGGCGGACTGCAGCTTGTAGTCATCCAGCTCCTCGGCCTGGCCCTGATCATCCTCTTCCCCCGGATCGCCCTCTGGATCCCGGACGTGATCTACGGGGAGTGAGGGGCGCCGGAGCGGGTGGGCGCAAATGGAACCGCCGCAGGCGCCCCAGTCCGCGCGCCTCAAATGGCCGGTGCCGGCCAAGAGCCGCCGTTCCTTCGAGCCGTCCGCGACGTCGGCTTTCTGATTCGAAAGCCGACGCGCGAGGATCATCACGCCGACAGCGAAGAATGACCCCTTCCAGGCATCCGGTCACAAGCATCGCACGACTGAAGCCAGAAAGAGTCGATTGATGAACTTGCAGTGGCCCGCGCTCATGCGGGTTGTCCGTTGCCGATGCAGAGGTCACGATTTGGGTCCGTTCTTGTCTGCCTCTGCGCCCAATTTCATGTGCCTGTGCGCCCAGCGATCCGCGATCTCGGAATGATGCGTCACCAGGAATACGGCGATGTTTCTCTCATCGGCGAGGCTTGCGATCACATCCATGGTCTCGCGCTGCGTGATCGGATCGAGGCGTGAGGTTGGCTCATCTGCCAGCAGGACCTTGGGAGAAATGCAAAGCGCACGGATCAAGGCGACCCGCTGCAACTCGCCACCCGAAACAGCGTTCGGGCGCCGCGCGAGCAGCGCTGGGGATACCTTCAGTCGTTCCAGCAGATCGGTGATCACCGACCATTCGATGTCATGGCGTTGCGCCACGTCGCCGACGCTGCGCCCGAGGCTGAGTCGCTGCGGGAAGGCGGCGGGCGGGTCCTGATAGAGCTTTTGCACGCCTGTCGGCCCTACCGAAGCTGCGCGCTCCACGCGCCCCGAAGACGCTGGGCGCAGACCGGAAAGCGTATCGAGGAGGGACGTCTTGCCGACGCCGCTCGGCCCGGAGATGGCAACCCGCTGCCCGGCGCGCAAGTCAAGGTCGAAGCCCTCAAACAGGGTGCGGCCGCCACGGGCCACGGCCACGGCGTCGGCGCGGAGGAGGGTCGCTCCCGCTTGGGCGGCCGACGGCTTTGGCCAGCGGGCCGGATCGGCAGCGAGAAGGGCCTGGGTATAGGGCGCCTGTGGCGTCTCGAGCACGCGCGCAGCTGGCCCCTCCTCGACCAGAGTCCCGTGGCGGAGAACCATCACGCGTCCGCCCAAACGACGGGCCAGCGCAACCTCATGGGTGATCACGACCAGAGTTCCGCCCGCTTCGGCCACGCCGAGCAACATGTCGGCCACCAGATCCCGACGGGCCAAATCCAAGCCTTTGGTCGGCTCGTCCGCAATCAGGATTGGAGCGCCACCGGCCCGTGTGGCAGCGAAGGCGACCCGCTGGGCCATGCCCCCGGAGAGCGCGCCTGGCAGCCGATCCTGAGCCCCGCGCAGGCCAAGCGCGTCGAAATCCTCCTGCGCCGCGCGCCGCGCAGCTGTTGGCGCAAACGCCTCGACGTAGCGGTAGGTCTCGGCCACCTGCGGCATAGCCGTCATGAGCGGGTCGAGGGCGCGCCATGGCTCTTGCGGCAACATGGCGATGCGCCGTCCCCACAATGCGGCGCGGGCGCGCGGGTGAAGCCCATCGATCCGCGCCGCGTCGAGCCAGATGCTCCCCGTCGCGGACAGGCCGGTCGGCAGAGCGCCCAGGATTGCCTGCGCAAGAAGGCTCTTGCCCGCCCCCGTCTCACCCATGATGACCAGCACTTCGCCGGCGCCACTGCAGAAGCCGAGAGGACCGACGAGGCGGGTCGATCCGACGGCGACTGTCAGGTTTTCGGCCGCCAACCTCGTCATCGGACCGCGCCTCGCTCGCGCCGGCTGAATCCAACGGATAGATGCAGCGCCAGCACCGTCAGGACGAGACACAGCACCGGCTGCAGAATCAGCCAGGGCGTCTCACGCCAATAGGGCAGCAGCTCGGTCATCATCACGCCCCACTCCGCGGTCGGCGGGCGGATGCCAACGCTGACGAAGCCGAGCGCGGCAACCGCCGTTACCGCTGTGGCGGTCCCAAAGGCGGCGAGGGTCAAAAGGCCCGGGCCAATTTCGGGAACCAGGTGCCGGCGCACGATGTAGATCGGGCCGAAGCCCAGCAGTAGCGAGGCTTCGACCGCCGGTTCGGCCAACAGGATCCGAGCGCGCTGGCGCGTGTAGCGAAAGTACTCGACCCAGAGAGTCAGCGAGATCCCGACGTAGAGGGCCCACCAAGAGCCGGGCGAAATGGCCGCCAACATCAACACCAACAGCAATCCGGGCAGGGCCAAGACCGCGTCGGCAAAGGCGCCGAGCCCTCGGTCCAGCCAACCTCCCGTCCAAGCCGAGAGCACGCCCAGCGCGCTGCCCGGGACCGCTGCGGTCAAGACCGAAAGTCCCGCAAGCATCAGCGACAACTGAGCGCCCGAGAGAAGTCGCGCGGCCATATCCCGGCCAAGGTGGTCAGTGCCGAGCAGATGCGCCGCACTTGGCGCCTGGAGTGTGGCGCGTAGCGACTGCGCCGCGGGATCGATCCCAACCAAGTCGGGCCCCGCGACCGCGCAGACGCCGAGGAAACCGAGCAACCCGAAGCCGATGGCGCGCGCCGCGCCGACCCTCGGCCAAGCGAGGACCAGACCGTCGCGCGCCCGTGGCTCTTGTGCGGCGGACTCTCGGGCCGTCACGGCGCGACCCGAGTTCGCGGATCGAGCCAGCGGCAGGCTAGGTCGATCCCGAGATTGAGGATCACGTAGAGGAGACCCAGCGACAGCGCGGTGCCTTGGACCATGGCAATATCGCGATCGAAGATCGCGTGGACCAGCGCGTGCCCGATCCCCGGCCAGGCGAAGACCGCCTCGACAATCACCACGCCCTCGATCAGATAGGCGAGCTGCACGCCAACGTAGGCAACGACCGGAACCGCTACGTTGCGCGCCACGTGGCGCAGCATCGTGACCGCGGCCGAGAGCCCCTTCGTCCGGGCGAAAAGCTGCCACTCCGCCGCCAAAGCGTCGACCACGGCATCACGCAACACCCGGTTCGACACCGCCGCAAGCCCAAGACCCAGGGTCAGCGAGGGCAGCACCAGATGCTCGGGCCCACGATAGCCCGCAACCGGAAGGAGCTTGACCTGCACCGCAAGGACCAGAATCAGCACGATGCCGAGCGCAAAGGCCGGCATCGCGCGCAGCAGGACGGAAAGGCCAAGGGAGGCGCGATCGACCAGCCCGCCGGGCTTGAGACCGGCCGCGACCCCGACCGGCACGGCGATCAAGATGGAGACCACAACCGATCCACCCGCCAATATCAGCGAGTGCCCGAGCTGATGGGCAATCTCCTCGACGACCGGATCGCCCGTGACCAGCGATCGTCCCAGGTCGAGGGTCGCCAGGTGACCGAGCCAATCGAGCAGTTGCCAAAACCACGGCCGCTCCAGCGCAAGCTCACTGCGCACCGCCTCGGCCGACGCCGCGTCCATCAGGTCATAGCCATAGCGTGCGGCCGCGATGCGGAAGGCCGCATCACCGGGCAGCGCTTGCATCATGGCAAAGCTGACGCCCCCGACGATGATCGCGACAAGCAAGGCTTGCAGCCCGCGGGCTGCCAGAGCTGTGGCGAGGTTACTGCCGGGCCGGTCTAGTCCGCCCATGTCATGCCGCTCAGCCCATAGCTTCGCTCAAGCGGATCGACCACGACACCGCGGAGCCCTTTCGCGATGGCCACAGTGTGCTGATACCAGACGATCGGGATGACCGGCAGATCGCTCTGTAGGGCCTCGCGCACCTCGGCGATCTTGGGCCGCCGAGCGGCATCTTTATCGGTAGCGGCGATCACCTCCAAGGCGCTCGCAACCGTTGGCTCCTGCCAATTCATTGCGCCCCAGTCACCACCGCCCGTACCGAAGTCCGCGAGCACGGTCCCGATAGGGTCCGGCGTTAGGCCATAGTTCCGAGCATAGAGCGCCACATGCAGGGAGCCGTCCTGATGACCGGCCGGGATCTCGGAATAGTTGCTCACGCTGACCTCCAGCTCGACGCCGATGGCCCGCCATTGATCTTGCAGCGCCGCTGCAATCAGGGGCAGCTCGGGGCGATCCGGGAAGGTGCGCAGAACCAGCGCGAACCTCTGGCCGTCACGGGTCAGGATGCCGTCGTCGCCCTTCTCCCAGCCAAGGTCCGCCAGCAGTCGCTCGGCCTCGGCAGGGTCGTTGACGAGCGGCGGCAATGCCGGGTCGTGCCAATCTCCCAGTGCCGGCGGGAAGAGCTGCGTTGCACCTGCCTCGGGGAACCGGGTGATCCCCGCCGCTATGCCGTCGCGGTCGATGGCGAGACTCAGGGCCCGTCGCGCCTCGGGCGCGGCAAGGAACGGGTGGCCGGCGTTGACCTTCAGCGTCACCACGCGCGGAATCGGTATGACAACCGTCTCGATATCCTTGACCGAGCCCAGGCGCGCGTAGCCGGAGGGATCGAGCGTGAACACCAGGTCGGCATCGCCGCTTTCCGCCAACAGCGCCCTGGTTTCCGCGCGGCCGGCGGCCAAATAGCGCGCCGATTCGATCGCAGGCGCATCTCCCCAGTAGTCCTCAAATCGAACCACGTCCAGGCTTTGCGGGGGAGAGAGAGTCTCGACCTTGAACGGTCCGGTCCCTATGGCTGCGACCGGTGTGCCGCTGGCATCGAAGGCCGCGGGAGCCGGGATGACCGTGGTCGAATGAGTCAGGAGTGCGGGGAGCGCCGCAAAGGGTCGCGCCAGCGATATGACGACAGCCTCGTCCTTCGCGGTAATGCTCTCGACAGGTGCCTTCTTCAGAACGCCCGGCTGCGCGCTGGCTCGAACCAGCGCTGCGGCGGCAGCCTCAGCGGTGAGCGGCGTGCCGTCGTGAAACCTTACGCCGTCGCGCAACGCGAAGGTCCAGACGAGCTTGTCGTCCGAGACGTCCCAGGTGTTCGCGAGAGCGGGTCTCAGCCGCCCTTTGGAATCGGCATCTACGAGGGTCTCCATGACCTGCATCCGCTGCAAGGCAAAGCCCGAAATCGCCGGGTCGGTGCTGGTGATCTCCCAAGGCGCCGCGATGGAGACCGAGGTCTTCTCTGCAGCCTCTGATGACAGTGACGCGACCAATCCAAACGCGCAAAGTGCGATGCCAAGCAGTCTCTTCATGGACCAAGATATCCTCATCCCAGGGAGCATTCCTTCACCGACGGCGCGGTGATCACAGCATCCGTTATATTATAACATCTCAAAAATCTGAAGCTCTGCTTCGGTGGATAAGTCAGACCCAGAGGCAAGCGGCTCAGCTTCAACTATGGATTTTAGCGAAGCAGAGATCGCGCGCTTGGCGGGCATTTCGTCATGGGCCTCGATCGTTGCCCCGGGCCACAGGCCATCATCTCGGCCTCGCCCTTGTCATCCTCTTCCCCCCGGATCGCCCTCTGGCTCCCGGCGGCCAACTATAGGGAGTAAACGCGGCTGAGATGGCCGGGCTTGGCGTCACCTTTTTCGCCGCTCGACCGGTCATGGGACAAGAACGCTCGGGACAGGGCCCCTGCGAACTCAGCTGACGAAGTGGGATACGACCGGCCGGACGCCCGGCTTCTGCATCCCGGCGATGCGGTCCTGGAGCGCCCGGTCCGCCTCCGTGACGCGCCCGTGGTGACGCTGGTGATCGAGCCAGGAGGCCTCCCACCAGGTCTCCAGATGGCGCTCGGGATCGGCGGCATCCTGCACCAGGGTCCAGCGATAGCCGCCGCCGCGGCGGCGGCTGTCGGCGAGCGCCGCCATGAGGGCGCGGAAGGGCGCGCGCTCACTCTCGCCCACGCGATACTCGACCTGGATCATCACCGGCCCGTCGGGCGCCGCGCCTAGCGACAGGACCGGTTCCGGCCAATGCATGGAGGGGCTGTGGTCGAGCGCTTCGCCCTGTCCCAGCCGGGCCCGCTTGGTCAGCGGGATCAGCAGCACGGCTCCGACCGCGGCGGCGAGCAATGCCGCCGGAATGCCCCAGATCGCCGCGACCTGACCCCAGAGGAGGCTGCCCGCCGACATGGCCCCGAAGAAGACCGT
Source organism: Kiloniellales bacterium (assembly GCA_030066685.1). Lineage (NCBI taxonomy): Bacteria > Pseudomonadati > Pseudomonadota > Alphaproteobacteria > Rhodospirillales > Kiloniellales bacterium. The sequence continues at coordinate 35,194 of JASJBF010000027.1, forward strand.
CAGAAAGATCGACAGCCCACGGGCGCGGACCCAGTCCGGCAGGGCGGTCTGCGCCGAGACGTTGAGGCTCGAGAGCACGGCGATCCACGACAGCCCCGCAACCCCGGCCGCAAGCACGGCGACGACCTGATCGGGCAGCACGGCCAGGGCGACGAGGACGCCGGCGGTGCCGAGCGTCCCGGCGGCGACCGTCCGGTCCGGGCCCAGGCGGGCCTTGATCGCCGGGAGCACGAGCGCGCCGCCCACCGCGCCCGCGCCGACGGCGGCGAGCAGGGTGCCGTAGAGCGTCGGCCCGCCGGACAGCACCGACCGTGCGATCAGCGGCAGCATGGCCCAGAAGGCGCTGGCGAAGACGAAGAATGCCGCTGCGCGCAGCAAGGTCGCTTTCAGGGGCGGGGCGTTCAGGGCATAGCGCAACCCGGCGCGGATCGCGGGGCCGACGTGCTCCGCCGGCAATCCCGTCGGCGCGCTCGGGGCCTGGCGCCACCACCAGAGGGCGGCGATGATCCCGAGGAAGCTCAGCGCGTTGACCAGGAAGGGGGCGGCCAGGCCCGCGCCCACGATCAGGAAACCGGCCAGCGCCGGCCCGATGGCCCGGCTGACGTTGATGCCCATGGAGTTGAGCGAGATGGCTGGAGACAGCTCGTCGCGCGGCACCAGACGGGGCACGATGGCCTGCCAGGCCGGCGCCATGAAGGCGGCGCCGGTGCCGAAGAGAAAGGTGAAGGCGAGCAGCAGCAAGGGCGTCACCAGCTCGAGATGCACGAGACCGGCCATCAGCCCTGCCGCCACGGCCATCGCGGCGTTCACTAGGATCAGCAGCTTGCGCCGGTCGACGATGTCCGCGACGGCCCCGGCGAGAAGCGCGAAGAGGAAGATCGGCAGGGTCGTCGCCGCCTGCACGGCCGCGACGATCAGCGGCGACGGCGACAGCTCGGTCATCAGCCAGCCCGCGCCGACATCGTGCATCCAGGTGCCGATGTTCGACGCGACGGTGGCCAGCCACAGCACGGCGAAGGCGCGGTGCCGGAAGGGCGCCATCGCGGTGGGCGCCGCCCGAACCTTGGCGGCCTCGGGCGCGCTCATTGCGAGACCTCCTTCCCTTTCGCGATCTCGGAGAGGACGGTGACCGACATGCCCGGTCGCAGGACCGCGTCGGGGTTCGGGAAGGCGGCCCAAACGGTCAGCGTGCCGTCGCTCTGATCGATGCTGGTGGAGGCGAAGTCCGGCCTGGCTTCGTGCGGGTAGATCCGCCCGCCGGGCATCTGGATCCTCAGCTCGATATGCTCGAACAGCGCTTCGATGCTGTCGGCGCCGGTCCGTGCCATGGACTCCAGGCGCACCCCATAGGGGACGCGATAGGCGATGAGCGCCGGATCGATCTGGAGGATCTCGCCGAGCGCCGCGCCGGACTCGGCCTCCACGAAGGCGCCCAGGGCCGTCTTCGGACGGCCTGCGAAGCCGTCGATCGGCGCCCGGATCACCGCCCGGCGAAGATCGAGCTCCGCGCGCCGCAGGGCGACGCGCGCCGCCTCGAGCCGGGCGGCGGCATCCTTCAAGGCGGCCTCCGTCGCGTCGGCGCGCACCTCCGTCGCGACCCCCCGGGTCTCGAGGGCGCGCGTCCGTTGCGCGTCCCGCTGCGCAAGGACATGCGCGGCTTCGGCGCGCGAAACCTCCGCCTGCTCGGTCGCGACCGAAAGCTCGAGCTCCTCCGTGTCCATCAGGATCATCGGTGTTCCGGCCGTGACGTACTCGCCGCCGGAGAACAGGATCTCCGCGACGACCCCATCCAGCCGGTTCGACAGCTCGGCCGTGCGATAGGCCTCGACCCTGCCCTCGAAGGACAGCGGCTCGGCGAGGGCCGGCGCGGCGGCGCAGAGCAAGAGGAAGACCGCGATCCTCATTTCGGTGCCCAATCTGGCCCCCGGAGACCCGCCGTCGTGGCCGGCGCCGGAGAAGGGCCGCCCCGACCGCCGAGGACCGCGTTCATCGACACCCTCCTTCAGACCGCGAAGCAGGAGCAGCCGAGCGCACCCCAGAAGCTCTTGGCGTCCGAGACGGGCAGCGGCATTGTCCAGGCGATGCCGTGGTCGTGGCCGTGGACGCCGCAGTGGTTGCTGCAGCCCGCGTGACAAGCGGCGGCGTACTGCGGCGTCTTCGCCTCCGCGCGCTGCCCGGGACTCGCCTCGGTGTTCACCGGCGACCAGGACGGGGAGGCGGGCGGGAGCGGCGGCGACAGGTCGGAGAAGTCGCCCTCGCCGTAGACCACCTTGCCGCCGACAACGGTCAGGACGCTGTTGAGCCGGCGGATCTCCTCAGGCGGCACCGCCAGGTAGTCGGCCGAGAGCACCGCCAGGTCGGCATACATGCCGGGCGCGAGCCTGCCCTTGACGTCGGCCTCGCCGGAGAACCAGGCGGAGCCGTGGGTCCAGAGGCCCAGCGCCTCCTCGCGCGACAGCACGTTGGCCTCGCCGTAGAGCGGCAGCCCGCCCAAGGTCTTGCCGGTGGTCAGCCAGTAGAGCCCGACCCAGGGGTCGTAGCTCGCCACCCGCGTCGCATCGGTGCCGGCGCCGACGGGCACGCCGGTCTGCAGCATGCGCCGGACCGGGGGCGTCAGCTCGGCCGCCTTGGGGCCGTAGCGCTCGACGAAGTACTCGCCCTGGAAGGCCATGCGGTGCTGGATGGCGATGCCGCCGCCGAGGGCCTGGATGCGTTCGATGTTGCGCGGGCCGATGGTCTCGGCATGGTCGATGATGAAGCGGGTCTCGAAGGGCCTCCGCCCGTTCACCCGCTCGAACACGCTGAGAAACCTGTCGATGCTCTCGTCGTAGGTCGCGTGGATTCGGAACGGCCAGCGGTTCGCCGCCAGAAGTTCGACGATCGGCTCCAGCTCCGCCTCCATGGTCGGCGCCAGGTCGGGGCGCGGCTCGAGGAAGTTCTCGAAATCCGCCGCCGACCAGGTCAGGTTCTCGCCCGCGCCGTTCATGCGCAGCATGTCCGAGCCCGCGCCCGGTTCCGTCATCCCCACCCAGCGCTCGTAGTCGCTGAGCTCCGAGCCGGCAGCCTGGGCGAAGAGGTTGTAGGCCACGCGCACCGTCAGCTGGCCGTCGTCGTGCAGGCGCTGGATGACGTCGTAGTCCTCCGGGAAGTTCTGCCCGCCGCCCCCGGCGTCGATGACCGAGGTGATGCCGAGACGGTTCATCTCGCGCATGTAGTGCCGGGTCGAGTTGATCTGGTCCTCGACCGGCAGCCTCGGACCGCGCGCCAGGGTCGAGTAGAGGATCAAGGCCGAAGGCTTGGCGATTAGCAGGCCGGTCGGGTCGCCCTTGGCATCCCGCTGGATCTCGCCGCCCGGCGGGTTCGGCGTGTCCTTGTCGAAGCCCAGCGCCTTCACCGCCGATTGGTTGATCAGGGCGCGCCCGTAGAGGTGCAGGATGAAGACCGGGGTGTCGGGGGCCGCGGCGTTGATCTCGTCCAGGGTCGGCATCCGGCGCTCGGCGAACTGGAACTCCGACCAGCCGCCGACGACGCGGACCCATTGCGGTGCCGGCGTGCGCTCGGCCTGTTCCTTCAGCATGCGCAGCGCATCGGCCAGGGACGGCACGCTTTCCCAGCGCAGCTCCATGTTGTAGTTCAGTCCGCCCCGGATGAGGTGCGTGTGGCTGTCGTTCAAGCCCGGGATCACGCGTCGCCCGCCCAAGTCGATCTTCCGCGTGGCCGCGCCGGCCAGCCGCAGGATCGCCTCGTTGCTGCCGGTCTCGAGGACCCGGCCGTCGGCGATCGCCAAGGCCTGCACCTCGGGATTGGAAGGATCCAGGGTCGTGATGCGACCGTTGGTCAGTATGGTATCCGGCGTTTCGGTCATCGTCTGGCTCCAGGCGCGGGGCGTGCGCATCAGGCCAAGCGCGCCCGTTGCGGCCAGACCCTTCAGAACGCCGCGGCGGCGCGGACTCATGTCGAAGTCTCCTGTTTTCTGTGGCCCGGCCCCTCGCGGGGCCGGGCGCGGGAAGTTCGGGGCTACTCGGCGGCGATCGCGGCTGCGGCCGGGTCGATTCTCGGGCCGTGCTCGACGCGTTCCGGCGCCTTGTGCACCATGGTATAGGCGTAGTCGACGCCCATGCCATAGGCCCCGGAATGCTCCTGGACCAGGGCGATGACCGCGTCGTAGGTGTCCCGGTGCGCCCAGTCTCGCTGCCATTCCAGCAGCACCTGCTGCCAGGTCATTGGCACGACGCCCGCCTGGATCATGCGCTGCATGGCGTAGTCGTGCGCCTCCTGCGAGGTGCCCCCGGAGGCGTCGGCGACCATGTAGATCTCGTAGCCGCCCTCGGCCATCGCGCTGAAGGCGAACATGTTGTTGCAGACCTCGGTCCAGAGACCCGAGACGATGACCTTCTTGCGCCCGTTCTTGGCCAGGGCGTCGCGGACCTTCTGGTCGTCCCAGGAGTTCATCGAGGTCCGCTCCAGCAGGGGCGTCTCGGGGAACACCGCCAGGAGCTCCGGATAGGTGTGGCCCGAGAAGCTTTCCGTCTCGACGGTCGTGATCGTCGTCGGGATGTCGAAGATCTTCGCCGACTTGGCCAGCGCGACCGTGTTGTTCTTCAAGGCCTGACGGTCGATCGACTGGACACCGAAGGCCATCTGCGGCTGGTGGTCGATGAAGATCAGCTGGGAATTCTGCGGTGTCAGCAGATCGGGCATGGTCATTCTTCTCTCCTCGATGAATAGATCTGGCCGAGTGGCAAAAACGCCTTGTTCCTGCTCTGATCTGGGCCAGGTCACGTAAAAGGTATTGCACCGGCTTGCTGTCAGCTTTTGCCTATGCTTGCCGGCATCACGACTTTGGGGGGACTTCATGGGAAAGCACGCCTTCGAACAGGAATCGGAGATCTGCCGGCACGACCGCAGCGACAGGGCTGCGGCCTTGCCGAGGATCTACGGCGTCGAGGCTCGGTGGAACATGCCGGTCTCCCGGCACCGCCGCCCGATCACGGAGCGGCAGGGCATGCCGGGCGTCGATCACTACGTCCTGATCTACTATCTGGGCGGCGCGCCGGTGCGGCGCCTCGACGAGGCCAAGGTTTGGGGGGTCGCCCAGCGGGGCGATCTCTCGCTTGAAACGCCGGGGAGCCGTGGCACCTATGCGTCGAACGGCACGGTGGAGTACGCAGAGCTTCACTTCCGTCAGAACCTGATGTGCGAGATCGCCGACGAGGTGGGCTTGGGCTCGGTCGCCGAACCGGAGGACTTCTTCGGCCTGCGCGATCGGGACTGGGCCAGAGATGTCGAGACCTATATCGCGCGGGCCGGCGATTGCAGCGATCCGCCGGGCCCCATGGAAATGGACAGCAGAGCCTATTTGATCGGGCTTGGCGTGTTGCGGACCCTTCGCGATGTCTCGGCGAAGCTCGACGTTCTGCATGACCGCGTGACACGGGCCGACCTCCGTCCCGTTCTGGGGGTCATCGAGGAGAAGCTGTCGGAGACCATCAGGCTCAGCGACCTATCGGCGCACCTGGGGATGAGTCCCTTCCACTTCGCGCGCGTCTTCAAGGCGGAGATGGGCGAGGCGCCGGCTCAATACCTGATGCGCCGGCGCACGGAGCGGGCCATCGAACTGATCGCAGGCACCGGTTTGAACCTGGCCACGATCGCCTACCGAAGCGGCTTCTCGAGCCAGTCACACATGCACCGCCGGATCAAGCAGGCAACGGGAAAGACGCCGGGTGCGCTCCGCGCCGACACCACGACGCCGTAGCGCTCACGATAGCGACCGACAGCAGGAAGGTTCGACCGTGTCTGGCTCGCGCAGCTTCAGGCGGAGGACCGCTTTCCGATTCCAAGGCCGCCATTCGCTGTCACGCTCCGATCCTCCTCCTCCAAACAGCCTCCTGGCTCCCGGGGGGGATCTTCGGAAAGCAGGCTGCGCAAGGCAACACGCGCCAGCCAATCGTCGTCGGACTGGCGGTCAAGGATCTTAACCTGATGGCCGGCGAGGGTCTTCCCCTCGCCCCACACCGCGCGTTCTGTACGGCCTTGGGCCAGGGCCTACTGCGCCGGCAGGACGAAGCTCAGGCTAGCGTCGTAGTAAGTCTCGCCGCCGCCTTCCATAAGGCTTACGCGCTGGCCCTTGAAGCTGCCGCTCCCCTTGATGCCCTCATAGCCGCCGGAGCCTCGGGTCTGCGTGTACCCGCCTTCGAAGCGGGTGACGCCGTCCGCGTCCATCACGCTCTTGCCCTCGAAGCTCATCCAGATCTTCGAGCCGTCTTCGAAGGCCAGGATCGAATGCCCGTTGAAGGGCCCGCTGCCCCGGGTGTAGTCGAAGTTGACCGTGTACCCGGTCGCGCCGACCTTGCCGTCGTCGAAGAAGGCCAGGCCGCTGAACTTGGCAACGCCCATGACATGTCCGTCGGCGTCGCCGACCTTGATGACCTGAACTTCCCGATTGTGCGTGACGGCCCGCCACTCCAGCTTCGCCTCCCCGGCGTTGACGGATGCCGGCGGCCAGAGAAGCGGCAGCAAGAGAACCAACAGCGAGAGGCAAAGCCGAGGGCTCCTGGCTCCCCTCTTCGCAGCCAAGCCAAGTCGTGACATGATCTGCTCTCCCCGTGAAGATCGCGCCCTGCCCGGCTCCGGAACGATGGACTCATCCCCGCCCGAGAGACTCCCTTGCGGCGCTCGGGCAGAAGACGCTCTTGCACATTTTTGCGATAGATAAGCCTATTCCGCCGGCCTTGCGGCCGCAAGGCCGGGTCGGACTTCGGCCTTCCGGGAGCGTGGCGCCTCGGCCTCGCCCTGATCATCCTCTTCCCCCAAATCGCCCTCTGGCTCCCGGCCGTGATTTACGGGCCCTGAGACACCCTCAAGGACCACCGCCCGAACCCGCAAGGGCTTGCCGACGACAGCCTCGGCCAGAAGCGGCCGTTGCTGATGGTCGCCAAAACGACCGGATCGAGTCCGAAGGAGACATTGCGGAGAGGAGAGAGAAGAGCCGGTTCGTGCCATGATCGGGGGTGACGACCGGCTTGTCGCAAGTACACACCTCAATGCTGCCATTTCTGTCGATCGCGCTGTTGTGCTACGCCCGATGCGAGACGGAAATTTCGACGCGAAGCAGGAGATTCGCGCTATCTCTCGGGTCAACGATGACGCACGGAGAAAATGACCATGGCGGATGAGGCCGCTTCGACTGTGATTACAGGGCGGTGCTATTGTGGTGCAACCAAGATCAGCGCGACGCAGGCGCCGCACACGATCGCCTACTGCCACTGTACCGATTGCCGGCGGGTAACGGGGGCACCCGTCGCGGCGTTTGCGGCCTTCGATGAGACTGCGGTGACTTTCTCGCCGGACGAAGGGCGCAAGGTGGTCGCCAATCCTGGCGTGATGCGCACATTCTGCGCAATCTGCGGGTCTCCGCTCGCAGGACGCTACGAGTATCTTCCAGGACAGGTCTACGTCGCGGTAGGCCTTCTCGACCAAGCCAACGAACTCGCGCCGCAGCTTCATGCCCATGACTCGCAGCGCCTTCAGTGGCTCCATATCGATGACGACTTGGAGCGCTTCCCGAACACCTCGCGGTCGCGGCTCACCGATGCGGCTGCGAGCTTAGGTAAAGGAAACCGAAAGGCATCGAGGAACAGAGCATGAGATCGCTGGTCGTAGGTGGAACCGGGTTCCTCGGCGGCGCTATCGCCGAAGCGGCCGTGGACGCCGGTCACGACGTCGTCGTGCTGTCGCGCGGACAGACGCAGCGGGCCCTGCCCGATAGGGTCGGGGTCCTGCAGGGCGACCGTTACGGTGACCTGAAGGTCCTTGAGGGCGAAGGCTTCGACTTCGTCTTCGACACCTGCGGCTACGCACCGGAGGCGGTGGAACGGCTCTTGCAGGTCGTCGGATCAGAGCTCCAGCGCTACGTCTTCGTTTCCTCCATATCGGCCTATGGCGACTATTCCAGCCCGCTCCTGTCCGAGATCGATCCCGCGCCGACGGCCGGCGAAGCGGATCTCGAGGTCGCGCGGAACCTGCCGGCGGAGCGACGCTCGGACGCCGGCGCCTATGGCAGGTCCTACGGGCCCCTCAAGCGGGCCTGCGAGATCGTCGCGCAGCAGAAGCTGGGCGACAGCGCGATCCTTCTGCGCTTAGGCCTGCTGGTCGGAGCGGGCGATTACACGGACCGCCTGACCTGGTGGGTTCGCCGGATCGACCAGGGCGGTCGGATCCCCGTGCCGGCGCCGAAGGACGGCGTCTTTCAGATGATCGACGTGCGCGATGCGGCCGCCTTCGCGGTCCGCGCCGCGACGGAGGGGCGCAGCGGGATCTACAACCTGACGGGCCGGGACATGCCGCTGTCCGCGCTCTTCGAAGCTATCATCGGGGTTACGGGCTCCGGGGCCGAGCTGGTCTGGGTGGCGGAGCAGAAGCTGCAAGAGGCCGGCATCCAGCCCTGGACGGAGATGCCCCTGATCCTGCCGCCGGGCGCAAGCCGGCGCTACCTGTTCCAGGTCGACACCGAAAAGGCCCGTCGCGACGGCCTGTCCTGCCGGCCGATCGCCGAGACCCTCGGAGATCTTCTTCGCTGGGACCGGGCGGAGCGGGATCGTCCCTTGAAGTGCGGGACTTCCCGCGAGCAGGAGCGCGCGCTCTTGGCTTAGGCACGATCATATGAGGTCGAATCGACCTCTCATCATCCGGCCGCGCTTGGACCGGACCGGGTCACCTCGTCGCGCTCCGGGAGATACCAACTGTCCCACCATTTCAGCACCCGCAGCGCCCTGAGGGTGATCCACCGGGAGGGCTTGCCAGGTCCCTCGTCCAGGTCAAACCAGACGCGGCCGGAGGCCCGCCAGTCGAGGGGCCAGGTGCCGTCCTCGCAACGCTTGGACCGAAGGTGGTCTACGGCGTCGCCGAGGCGCTCGTCTGGCCGGGCGCCGCTATGCATCGCGCTGGCACGAAAATAATCCAAGGCCCGCAAGACATCGTAACGCCAGCGATTCGGATGCAAGAGAGACAGAAAGGTCTCGTCCGCCGGCTCGCCCGTGCTGAGACGTCGGAAGAGACTCCTCCTTAAAAGGTATTCCTCCCCTGACCGGCGTGCCGCCTTCGACTCCTTCGTGCCGCCGGTCGAGACCTCGTACTCAAGAAGTCCTTCGAGCACGTTGATCGTGCTGGCAAACGACGAACAAAGCGAGCCGTTGATGCGTTCGCAGTTCCAGCCCCCGTCCTCCTGACGCTCGCCCAGCAGCCTGTCGACGATGGGCGAAACCTCGACGCCGAAGTAGGCGCCGTCGGCGACGGTCCGACCGTTGATGCATTCCTCGATCTCGCCCTCCCAATAGGGCTGGCCGCCCTCGTCCCAGCGTGAACTCTGTCCGACCAGCTCGACTGTTCGCCGGGCCCTGCCCGATGCGGGATCGAGACCGAGTTCGCGGAGCTGCGTCAGCGCGAAGCAGGTGGCCGTCCAGGGCTGCCCCTCCTTTTTCCAATCGCTCCGGGTGAAACCGCGCGGCACGAAGGCACCGCCCGCCCATTGCCCGTCGTCGTCCTGAAAGGAGAGAAGTCGGGCGCCCCAGCCCTCGGTTTCCACCTTGACCCGCTCCGCCTTCCAATCAGCCTCTGGAGCGTCGAGCAAGTCGCGCATCGCTTGCCAGCGAAGCGAGGGGTCGGAGGCAAGAAGCCACGCGATCACGGGACCAGGAACAACCATCGGGGTGCATCGCCCCTTCTCGGGGATTCACTTGCCGCAGCCTACGGCAAGCGTGTGACACGTCAAAGTCCGCTTCGTCCGAACCGGTATCCTTCGCCCGGCCTGGGCGGAACGACCGCAAGACCGGGCGGCCGACCTTGGCCGGTGGTTTTCCTCCCGGCCTATTTCCTCAAGGGAGTGGTCCCGCAGTGGGACCTCAAGGACACCTGCAAGGGCATGATGCAGTTCATGGTCATCCAGCTCTTCGGCCTCGCCCCGATCATCCTCTTCGCCCAGATCTCCCTCTGGCTCCCCGCCGTGAACGACGGCCTATGGCCGGGCATGCTCCAGGTCTGAAGCTTCCGAGACGATGGTTTCCAGAAGCGCCAGCCCCGCTCCGAGGGTCACGCCCTGTGGATCGACGTCGGGGTCGTAGGCGCCGAGATAGGCGGCGGCCACCGGGACGCGCCTCGAGATGAAGGCGACCAGCTCTCGTAGTCGTTCCGGCGTCACCCCGCCCGGCGGCCGGAAATGGTTGGCCGGTGCTATCCGCGGGTCGTGGACGTCGAGATCGACATGGAGATAGAAGGCATCGACCTGCGGCGCCAAGCGATCCAAGGCGTCGCCGAGTCGCCGCTCGATGCCGCCATCGTTGAGGTCCCGGTCCGACAGGCAGGTGATCCGCGATTCCGCAAGACGCTCCCGCTCGCGCGCATCGAAATCCCGGGCCCCGGCCAGGATCACCCGCTCCTCCGGAACCGGCGCGTATCCCGGGACGCTCTCCGCCAGGGCACGCCAGCAGTGGCCGGTCAGGATCGCAAGCCCCATGCCGTCGAGGAATCCGCTGGTCGAGGAGTCCGGCGTGTTGAAGTCGGCATGGGCATCGAACCACAGGGCAGCGATCCGTCGCGGCGCCAGGCCGCTGACGGTGCCGACCGCCGTGTTGCAGTTCCCGGCCAGCACCAGGGGAAAGGCCTTGGACGCGCGCGCTTTCCTGACCTCATCGGCGACACCGCGCATGACCGCGAAGCCTGTCGCCACTTCGGCGGGCAGTTCCGGCCTCGGGTCCACGGTTCCGAGGCTGACCTCGTGCCCCAGGGCCTCGAGGCGCTCGACGGCACCGCCCTCAAGCAAGCGCCCGGGTCCCCGCCCCATCCGGGTATCATAGAGCGCCGTGTCATAAGGTGCCTGGATCAGCCGCACCTTCATGGGGCAAGGCTGCGCAGGAAAGCGCGGGCGCGCTCGAGACAGAGCTCGGCCGCCGCGGCGTCGTAGTCCGGCAGGCTGCGGTCGAGGAAGAAATAGTGCCCGACTCCGTCGTAGCGATGCATCTCGAGCGCCGCTTCGCCGGCATCGGCGCGCCATTCGGCGAAGAAGGCCTCGTCATCGAAGGGATCGGGACGCGCGATATGGGCCGAGACCGGGAGGCCGGGCCGGCGCGGCGTCATCCACGGTGCGACACCGGCGAACAGCAAAGCGCCCGGCATCCGCGGGCGTTGGCCCCAGAACCGCCCGACCAGGAAAGCGCCCAGGGACACGCCCGACAAGACGGCGTCGTTGGGTGCCTCCTCGATGGCCGAACGGGCGTGCGCGTCGATCACGGCGTCCCCGATCTCCTCCTTGAGCCGAAAGCCCGCGTCGTAGTCGTCCGTCGCGCGGCCGTCATAAAGGTCCGGAAGGGCGACCCTGTGGCCGTCCTGCACCAGAGCGGCCGCGATCTCCTGCTCGGCCGGCCTCAGGCCGAGGATGGAGTGGAAGAGCACGACGTGGGCCACTGTACTGCGAGGTCCGTTCCTGCAGATCAACCGTCGGTCGAGACTGCGGCTCGCGTCCAACCGCGTCAAGGACGCGTCATCGAAGGCGCAGGAAGGCCGGCGCTTCGGCTAATGAGCCGAAGTCGATGGTTCCGATACAAGGCTTTCACGTCGCCGGAGCCCAAGGTGTCTGCCGTGCAGGGAACCGCTGAAGACCGCTGGACCCGGTTTCTCGCAGTGATCCAGGTCCTCGGCCTCGCCCCATCACCCTCGTCGCCCAGATCGCCCTCTGGTTCCCCAGCGTGATATATGGGGAGTGAGCGCCCGGCCATGAGCGATCGGAGGCGTGGCATGCGAAACGAGACACTCGACCGGATCCTCGCGGCGGCGAAGCCCGGACTCGCCGCGCATTGGTCGTCCTGCATCGAACACGGCCTCACCGGCTTTTCGCTCGCGGCGACAGGGCAGGTGGATGGCTGCATCGAGGCCTACTTCAAAAGGCTCAAGGCGCTGCCCGAACCGGCCGCCAAGCCCGCCATACTGGAAGAGATCAAGGCGTTGTTCGGCGCCTTGGACCGGGTGAACGCCGGGGCCGGCGGCGGCTTGCTGGAAACCGACGAGCGCGAGCTCCTGGTGCCGCTGGTCATCGATGCCGCCGTGGCCGCGGGCCTCGATCCCGCCGGCTTCGAGGACGGCGACCCGACCCTCGCGTTCAGGACCTTCTGACGGCCGCCCGCCCCTTCAGCCGCCCTGGAGGTAATCGCGCAGCGGCCTGACCGCGAGCTTCGCGGCCCGGCAGGCCTCGCGGACCCGGGTGCGCGCGCCCGCCGTCGTCGCCAGGAGGAAGCTGCCCTCCGGTGCTTCGGGATAGCGCAGGGCCTCCCCCGGCAGCAGGTCCTTCAGCGCCTCGTAGCGATCATCCTCCGGGCGGACGAAGCCGCGCGGCACCAGGTTCGGGCTGAGCCAGAGCCATTCCGGACTGCCTTTGTTGCCGAGGGCGGCGCTGCGCTGCGGATAGCCGTGCGCCCAGCTGTCGGGCGGGTCGAAATCGACGCCGAGCGCCGCGGAAAGGCGCGCGACGATCTCCTCGACCTCCAAGGTGGTCTCCAGAACGTCGTCGTCCGCCTCGATGCGCAGCAGGGCGAGGTAGTCCGCGAAGCTCGGCGCCAGGCGAGCCTGCTCGTCGCATTCGATGTCGACGTAGGTCACCGCTGCGCCGGTGCCGTCGTCCCGGTAGTCCAGGCAGAGGTGCCAGTGCCCGTCCCCGTCGAAGGGCACCAGTCCGCCGAGGGGGAAGCTCACGTGGTCCTGGACTTCGGTCCAGTCGAAGTCGGTCAGGGACGGAAAGTGCGGCCCGATGCCGGCGATCATCTCGTGCGCGTACTCCGGCAGCGAGAAGCGAATGTAGCCGCCGTTCTGCTTGCGCAGCAGGTCGAGGTAGGCCTCGGGCAGGCGATGGCCGATCTCGCGCTCCGCCGCGGCGACGGCGGTCTCGGTCAGCGGCGGTTGCAGATAAGGCAGGTAGGCGGGCACCTGCCAGATCGTCTCCGGATTGGCCGCCATCAGAGGAGTCTCCCGGGTTGCCCGATTGGGGTGGTGCGGACGACTTGCAGTGTATCATGCGGGGAGGAACAACGGACTTAGCCCCCAAGCCCTCCAAGTCGAAGACGATCATTCCCTCTTTGTGTTTAAGAAGCGCGAAGCGGGGCAGCGCAAGCTCGTGGAGCTGTGGTTCTTCCGGGCCGCCGACCACGTTGCCGCCGTTGGCAATGTCGGCGAAGTCGAGTGCCTCGGGATCGTTGACCGCGAGAAAGACCTGGGCCTGGTGGCGGGGGATGATTTCGGTGAGAGGCTTCGTATCCAGGCATAGGAACTCGCCTTTAGGCCGAGCCTGCGATGGCGCGGGGAGGATGTCCGATACTAGGACGGCTTCCGAGACACTAGGGCGCCAAGACCGCTGCCGATGGCAGCCACGAACCCGAACCAGAGGATCCAGACATGGCTATTCCCATAATTCCATTCGTCGCCGGCGCGGTGATCGGTGGGCTGGGCGTCTATTTCTATCGCGACAAGAAAGTCCGCGGTGCAGTTGGTCGAACTGCACGCGGCCTGCGTGAAAAGGTCTCGTCCAAGTCGGAAGAAGCACCCACCAAGAAAGGAAAAACGGCAAAGGCGGCGGCAAAGTAGCCTGTCGCCCCGACAAGGAAGGTCCGGAAGAAGGCGGCTGTAAAGGAAAAGGCCGCAATCAAGACCCCCTGAATCAGGCGCGCAATCGGCCGAATGTCGCAGGCGCCTGAGGCAATCCGGCACTACCGCGTCGATCGGCCCTGCGCTCCGGATGAGCCTCGGACCGATCGACACTTCCGCCAAACTGCCGTGAGTCCAAACCAGAGCGGGCTTCGAATATGAGGTCGATTCGACCTCGTGTCTTCGTGCCCTAGCAACTGCGCCGGCGGCCGCTGCGCAGGCGCTTGCGGAAGCTGGCCGGCGCGTCCCCCGTCCAGCGCCTGAAGGCCCGCGTGAAGTGCCCTGGATGGGCGTAGCCCAGGGCGCGCGCGGTCTCCGCGACGCTATTGTCGGAACGGACCAGCAGGTGGATCGCGGTCTCCAGGCGGACCTCGTCGAGCAACTGGTGATAGGTGAGGCCGGCCGCCAGCAGACGCCGCTGCAGGGTGCGGACGCTCAGTTTGGCCGCCTCGGCGGCCCTGGCGATCCTGGGATCGCCGTCGGCGAGCGACCGGGCGATGAAGCATCGGACGAAGGCGACCAGGTTCCGGCCGCAGAGTGCGTGTCCTTGACTTGCCGAGATTTCATGCAGCTTCATTGCGGTCACCTTGGGCTTCGAAACGGTGGCGACGGCGAGGCTTCGCCGTCGCTTGTCATGAACGGGGCAAGGGCTGAATCCCTCGCGGCGGTCGCCCCCGGACCTGCCGTCCTCGGCTGCCGCATCGGGCCCTTGGCTCAGGACCCTGCCGCCGCCAACCCTCGCGGGAAGGCGACGCGGCAGCGGCCTCTCCGCAGCCCCAAGATGGGGATATTTTCCGAGCTCCCATTGATTTCGCCCGCCATAGAGTTGATATTCACCGTCAGTCCGTGGCCGGGAGGTGACCTTGGCCGACCTGCGCATGATCGACGCCCGCTGGGCCTGCGTTATTGTCGAGAGCCTGAAGGCGGAGCGGGTTCCGATCGATCCGATCCTCAAGAGGGCCGGCCTCGCCCGGCGGCAGGTGAGCGACCCCGACGCCCGCATTCCCTATCGCAAGCACGCCGCGCTCCTGACCCTGGCCACCGAGGCCACGGGCGACGGCTGCTTCGGCCTGCGTCTGACCACCTCCATCCTCCCCAAGCAGGCGGGCGTGCTCGGCTACGTGCTGCTCAATTCCGCCACCCTGGGCGACGCTCTGGAGAACTTGGTGCGCTACTTCCGGGTCTCGACCGACGGCCTGGAATTCGATCTCGAGCGCGACCGGAATCACGTCGTCATGGTCAGCAGGATCGTCGACCCCTTCGTCTCGCAGGCGAATCAGGACGTCGACTGCGCGCTGGGGCTGCTCTACCGCTTCTCTCAGCTGATCACCGGCCGGAATATCGCCCTCGACTGGGTCGACTTCCGGCATGCCGAGCCCGCGGAGGCGCCGACGGTCGCCCGGATCTTCGGCGCCCCGGTCCGCTATCTGCAGGACAGGAACGCCATCGCCTTCGCCCCGCGGTTCCTGGACCTACCGATAACCGGGGCGGACAGCGAGCTGCTCAAGATCCTGAAGCACCACTGCCAGCTGATCCTGGGCGCGCGCCCGGAGAAGGAAGACCTGACCTACGAGGTGCGGCGCCTGATCACCAACCTCCTGCCCTCCGGACAGCCCAGGATGGACACGGTCGCCCGGGAGTTCGGTATGTCCGCCCGCACACTGTCGCGGCGCCTGGCGGCCGAGGGGCAGACCTTCAAGGGTCTCCTCGACGAGGTCCGCCGGGGCTTGGCCTTCCAGTACCTGAAGGACAGGCGGATCAGTTTCAAGCAGGTCGCCTACCTGCTGGGCTACTCCGAGGTCGCCGCCTTCTATCACGCCTTCCGCCGCTGGTCCGGCGCCAGCCCGCTGCAGCACCAGCTGGCGGACTGAGGGCGCCGCGCCGCCCGGCTCCGCGGCTCTGCGGGGCTCAATCGCCGGCCGGCGGCCGGGCGCAGACCTGGTCGTAGCGGTAGCGCGCTTCGATCAGGCCGTTGTACTCGAAGATGTCCAGGGTCTTCTCGAAGGCCGCCTCGGTGATCTCGACGTGGGGCGTCCAGCAGCCGAGTTGCTGGTAGGTCGCGATGCAGTCGGCCAGGACCGCCTCGTCGATCTCGGGGAAGTAGGGCTTCTCGGCCCGGGCGATCTCGGCCGCCGGGGTCTCGACGATGTAGGCCCGGGTCTTGCGGTAGGCGCGCATGAAGGCCTTGGCCATGTCGGTCTCCAGCCAGTCGCGGGTCGCCGCCAGGCTGGAGAAGCCGCAGGGGCCGATCTGCGGGCCGACCTGGGCCACCACGTGGCCGACGCCGTCGGCCTGGAGCTGCTGCGGGTAGGGGCCCTGCTGCTGCACGTACTGGCCCCGGCCGGCGCGAAAGGCCTCGTCGATCGCGGCCGCGCCGCCGGGCGTGATCGGCGTGATCCTGTCGAAATCGATGCCGGCCTTGTGGCAGGCGTACTTGAACATGGCGAGCGGCTGGCCGCCCCCGAAGAGCACCACCTCGGCGCCCTCCAGCTTGTCCCAGGTGAAGTCGGGGTCCGCCGCGCGCCCGGTCAGGAAGAAGCCGTCCATCTCGTTGACCTGGGCGAAGTGGACCGCGCTCGGCGTCTCGCCCCTGTTGAGCGGCCCGAAGGCCTGGCTCAGCGCCGACTGGATCACCTGCGCCGCGCCCGCCTCCAGGGCGGCGATCGCCGAGACCCCCGGCGGCGAGACCGACCATTCGGGCTCGAGCCCCTCGGCCTCGAGGAAGCCGCCCGACATGGTCGAGATCAGCGGCGAATAGAAGGCGGAAAACAGGCTGAACTGGATGTCGATCCTGGCCAAGGCGCGCTCTCCCTTGCATAGGCGTTTGATGCTGCCGCGGCATCCTAGTCCAGGACGCGGCGGATCGCGAATGCTGGCCGCGCATCGGGCGGAAGGGTGATTAGGTTGGTGACAACTCGCCTGGTTCGAAGAGTCACCCCCACCCCGACCCTCCCCCATCCAGGGGGAGGGGGAAGCTCAACACCGGCGCCCAACCGAACCCTCCCCCTCGATGGGGGAGGGTAGGGAGGGGGTGACTCTCCGATAACGGCAAGCTAGGACTCTGCGGCAAGAGGAGACGAGAAGCTTGGCAGCGGGCACAGCGGGCGGCATGCAGGACTCGGGCGCCTTCTCCACGGAGGTCAAGATCCTGCTCGGCGGCGCGGCGCTGGCGCTGGTGGTCTCCGGCATCGCGCCCGCGGACGGCCTGACCTGGTTCTTCGAGACCCTGCCGATCATGATCGGCCTGCCGCTCCTGGTCTGGACCCGGCGGCGCTTTCCCCTGACACCACTGCTCTACCGGCTGCTCTTCCTGCACGCCCTGATCCTCGCCCTTGGCGGCCACTACACCTACGCCCAGGTGCCCCTGGGATTCTGGGCCCAGGACTTCTTCGACCTCTCGCGCAACCACTACGACCGCCTCGGCCACGTCGCCCAGGGCTTCGTGCCCGCGATCCTGGTCCGCGAGATCCTGGTCCGCCGCTCGCCGCTCGTCGGCAGCCGCTGGCTCCCGGTCCTGACCGTCGCCTTCTGCCTCGCCTTCAGCGCGCTCTACGAGCTGATCGAGTGGTGGGCCGCCCTGCTTCTCGGCGCCGAGGCCGACGCCTTCCTCGCGACCCAGGGCGATCCCTGGGACACCCAGTGGGACATGTTCCTGGCGCTCTGCGGCGCGCTGGCCGCGCTCATCCTGCTGTCGCGCCTCCATGACCGCCAGCTCGCCTGGCTCGGCCGGTCCCGCTAGGCCATCTCCGCCTTCGGGCCGGCCGGCCCCTCTCCAAGCGCAGCGACAGGTGCCCTGCAACCGTCCGAGCCGGGCGCGAAGCCGTCGTGCCGATTCGGGCGCGGCGATACCGCGGCTTTCGGCGCGGCACAGCAGATTGGCGGCCGCAGCTCATGCTTCCGCGGCGGCAGTCCCCGGGCCGGCGAAGCGAGAGCGCCACAAGAACGCGGGGCCGCGGCCCTGACGCTTGAGTTTTTTTGCCCCCGGCGCGACTCTGGCGTCACCCGTCCGTGTGTGCATGCGCGTCGCGCGAAAACCGGATGAGGCGCGCTCAGGGGGGGCATGCGCATGAACCTCGCAACACAGGTCCTCGTCGGTCTGGGTCTGGGCGTGGTGGCGGGTGTCTTCTTCGGCGATCTGATGGAGGTCCTCGGGGTCGCCGGGGACGCCTTCATCATGCTGTTGCAGATGACGGTCATTCCCTACATCGTCGTCGCCCTGATCTGCGGGCTCGGCCGGCTCGACTACCAGCAGGCCAAGCGGCTCGCGCTCTGCGGCGGCGGCGTCCTGCTGACGCTTTGGGCGATCGGCCTCGCGCTCGTTTTTCTCGGGCCGCTCGCCTACCCGGATTGGCCGACGCCCTCGTTCTTCAGCACCAACCTGATCCGCGAGCCCGAGCCGGTCGATTTCCTGGCGCTCTACATCCCGGCCAATTTCTTTCACGCCCTCTCCAACGCGGTCGTGCCGGCGATCGTGGTCTTCAGCGCGCTGATCGGGCTCTGCCTGATCGGGATCGAGAACAAGCGCGTTCTGCTGGAGCCCTTGTCGGTCGCCTCCGAGGCGCTGATTCGTCTGACCGGCCTGGTCGCCAGGCTCGCGCCCTTCGGCGTGTTCGCGATCGTCGCCAGCGCCGCGGGCAGCCTGCGCCTCGACGAGTTGGGACGTCTGCAGGTCTACCTCGCAATCGACATCCTGCTCGCCGTCGTCCTCAGCTTCTGGATTCTGCCAAGCCTGGTGGCGGCACTGACGCCGCTCCGCTATCGCGACATCCTCACCTATCTCCGCGCCCCGCTGATCACCGCCTTTGCCACCGGAAGCCTGCTGATCGTCCTGCCGCTGCTCGCCACGCAAAGCAAGGAGCTGCTCGACAAGATCCATGACCAAAAGGACGACCGGGCAAAGCGGGCCAGGGCCTCGGTCGATATCTTGATCCCGACCTTCTTCGCCTTTCCGAATCTCGGGCTCGTCATGTCCCTGGCCTTCGCGCTCTTCGCCGGCTGGTATGTCGGATCGAGCGTTGCGGCAGAGAACTATCCGACCCTGGCGGTCGTCGGCATCGGCAGCCTGTTCGGCGGGCCCGTGCTTGCGATCCCCTTTCTCCTGGATCTGCTCCGACTGCCGACCGATCTGTTCCACCTCTACGTCACCGTCGACGTGCTGAGCAGTCGCTTCGGCACGCTCCTGGCCGCGATGCATCTGACCACGATCGGGTTGATCGGCGCCGTCGCGATGGAGGGCAGGGTGCGGGCCCGGCCGTGGCCTCTGCTGCGCTTCACCTTGGTCACGACACTGCTGGTCGTTGCGGTCCTCTTCGGCCTGCGCGCCTTCTACACGAACGTCCTGGTCGTGCCCTACACCAAGGCCGAAGCGCTGGCGGGTCTGGAGCTTCTCCGCACGCCGCAGCCCGCCAGGGTGTTCGAGGAACCGCCGCCGGCCGCGCACAACGAGCTCGGCAGGCCCCGCACCTATGTCGAAGTCCTGGAGAGCGGGGTGCTCCGCGCCTGCTACGGACCCAAGACCTATCCGACGGCCTACTTCAACGCCTCCGGCGACTTGGTCGGTTTCGACGTCGAGATGGCGCATAGGCTGGCGCGGGATTGGGGCCTGACGCTCGAGTTCGTGCCCTTGGTCAGGGCTGAGGGCTGGTTCGACACGGTGAACAGCGGCTACTGCGACATCGCCATGATTCAAGTTCCCCTGCTGGCCAGCAATTCCTCGCGGGTCGACCTGACCAGAGCCTTTACCAGCGAGACCGCGGCTTTCCTCGTGCCGGACCATGCGCGTGACCGCTTCTCGAGCTGGCTCGAGGTTCGGGACCGTGGCGATCTCCGGATCGCCGCCTACGATTTCGAGCACACGCAGACCCTGATCCGGCGGCTGATCCCCGACGCGACGGTGGTTCCCCTGCAGACCGCGACCGAGTACCGCAGGCTGATCGAGTCCGGGCTCGAGGAGGTCGACGCGATCCTGAGTCCCGCGGAGGAGGCGGTCGCCTGGACCATCCTCTATCCGCAATACACCGTGGTCATTCCCAGGCCGGTCGCCAGCTTTCCCATGGGCTACGTCTTGCCGAAGGGAAGCGTGGAGCTGCTCAAGGCCGTGAACGTGTGGCTCCAGTTCGCCGAGCGAAACCGCACGATCGAGGGGCTCTACGATTACTGGATCCAGGGCAAGACGGACGAGCAGCGGGCGCCGCGCTGGTCGGTGATCCGCGACGTCCTACACTGGGTCGACTGAGCCGGGGATCGCGCCGCACGCCGGCCGCCCCGCCCGCTCAGGCGGGGGGATCCCAGATGCCGGGGTCCGGGTTCTTCTCGGCGCAGGGCAGCTCCCTGTCGATCCGGTGCCAGGGCTGGGCCGAGGCAGTCCAGATGCTGCCCTGGGACTCGAAACCGCTCGGGTCGTCCAGGGTGCCGGCCTTGATCGATTTGAACTCGGGATGGCTGCCGTTGTAGGAGATCAGGTGCACGCCGCAGCGCGGGCAGAACTCCCGGAAGACCTCGGCGCCGCTGTCGGCTTTGACCCTGTAGGTTCGGGTCTCGCCGGCGGTCACGGTCACGGCCGACGCCGGGTACATGGAGCCGTAGGCGGCGCCGCCGCCGGCGACCACCTGGCAGTCGCGGCAGTAGCAGGCGCCGGAGACGATCGGCTCGCCCTCGACCAGATAGCGGACCGCGCCGCAGAGGCAGCCGCCCTCGCGTTTCGTCATCACCGGTCTCCTTCCTGCCGTTCTCTGGCTTCGGCGTTGTGCGCTCCGAAGGCGCGGATGATGTCCTGCAGGGTGGCCCGGGTCGTGTCCACCGCCGCCCGGTCCAGGGCCAGGGCGATGGGCTGCATCACCGCCGCCTCTCGCGCCTTTATGCCGGTGATCGCCGTCAGCCCGGCCGGGGTCAGGGCCAGCAGCATCGAGCGCTTGTGCGCCGCGTTGGTCCGCTTGGCGAGGAGGCCGGCGTCGAGCAGCTCGTTGGCGGTCTTCTGGATGAACTGCCGCGGCAGAACCAGGCGCCGACCGATCGCCGGCACCGTCAGCGGCCCCCGGTCGAGGAGCTGCTCCAGCACCGCGCGCTGCGGCACCGTGATCCCGGTCCCCGCCAGCTCGATCTGGACCGCCGCCTCCAGGACCTTGTAGAGCGGCCGCACCAGCCGGATCACCTCATAGAGCGCCTCGGTCCGCGATGCCATGATGACATGTAGACTGTCATATTGACACTCTACATGTCAATAGGTGCTCAGCGTGGGCGACTCACGTCGATCCGCCCGCAGACTGGCCGCTTTCGGACCTCATCATCCCTTGCGTCTCGCGCCCGCGCCGCCGAGGTGTTAGGCAAGGCCATGCTCGATTTCGAAACCTGCAACCAGGCCCGGCTGCGGCGCGATCCCGCCTTCGACGGCGTCTTCTTCGTCGCGGTGCGGACGACCCGGATCTACTGCCGCCCGGTCTGCCCGGTGAAGCAGCCGCTGACCCGCAACGTGACCTTCTACCCCAGCGCCGCGGCCGCCGAGCGGGCCGGCTACCGCCCCTGCCTGCGCTGCCGGCCCGAGACCGCGCCCTTCTGCCCGGCCTGGCAGGGCACCCGGACGACGGTGGCGCGAGCGCTCCGGCTGATCGAGGCCGGCGCCCTGGACCGGGACGGCGTCGAGGCCCTGGCCGCGCGCCTCGGCGTCGGTCCGCGCCATCTCTCGCGGCTCTTCGCCCGGCACGTCGGCGCCCCGCCGCTGCAGATCGCCAGGACCCTGCGCCTCCAGCGCGCCAAGCGGCTGCTCGACGCGACCGCGCTGCCGATGACCGAGATCGCGGCCCGCGCCGGCTTCCGCAGCCTGCGCCGCTTCAACGCGGCCTTCGCCGTGCTCTACGGCCGCCCGCCCTCGGCCCTGCGCCGCCGCGCGGCGGTCCCGGAGCCCGAGGGCCGCCCGCCTGCGGTCCCGAAAGGAGCGCCGCAACGTCAGATCCGCGCCGCCGCGTCGCCCTGATGCCGCGCGCCCAGACAGGAGGAGCCGATGTCCCAAGCCGAGAAAGCCCGCGCCTTCGCCGACCTTCACAAGCCCGGCGCGCCGCTGCTGCTCTACAACATCTGGGACGCTGGCGGCGCCAAGGCCATCGCCGAGGCCGGCGCCAAGGCGGTCGCGACCGGCAGCTGGTCGGTGGCGGCGGCCCAGGGCTACCGCGACGGCCAGGCGATCCCGCTCGACCTGGTGCTGACCCTCCTCGCGCGCATCGCCGGCAGCGTCGAGCTGCCGGTCAGCCTGGACTTCGAGGGCGGCTACGCCGAGGCGCCGGAAGACCTGGCCGCCAACCTCGCCCGGGTCATCGAGGCCGGGGCAATTGGCATCAACTTCGAGGACCAGGTGGTCGGCGGCGCCGGCCTCCACGCACCCGAAGTGCAATGCGCGCGGATCGCCGCCCTGCGCGCCGCCGCCGAGGCGGCCGGGCTGCCGTTCTTCCTCAACGCCCGGACCGACCTCTTC
This sequence comes from Kiloniellales bacterium, assembly GCA_030066685.1. Lineage (NCBI taxonomy): Bacteria > Pseudomonadati > Pseudomonadota > Alphaproteobacteria > Rhodospirillales > Kiloniellales bacterium. The sequence continues at coordinate 57,344 of JASJBF010000027.1, forward strand.
CTGAAGGAGAAGGACCGCGGCAGGCACGCCGATCTGGTGCCGGAAGCCATCGAGCGCGCCGCCGCCTACGCCGAGGCCGGGGCCAGCGGCTTCTTCGCGCCCGGCCTGGTCGCCCCGGACCTGATCGGCGCGGTCTGCGAGGCCACCGCCCTGCCGGTCAACATCATGATGCTCGACGGCGCGCCTTCGATGGCGGCCCTGGCCGCCCTCGGCGTCGCCCGGATCAGCCACGGGCCGGGGCCCTACGTCACCGCGATGGCCGACCTCGCCGCGGACTTCCGGGAGGCCGCCGGCGCCGGGTGACGGGGCCGGGCGGCGACCGGAGCGCGAGTCCCTGGGGCGGGCCCACGAACGAGCTGCGTGGTCAGGCGATCGGCTTTTCGAGGAAGCAGAGTGGGTTGCCGCCTTCATACTCCGGCAGCTCGCCGAAAATGCGGAAGCCCAGCTTTTCGTACAAGCTTCGCGCCTTCGGGTTGCGGGTCTCGAGATGGATCCGGTTGCAGCCTCGGTCTTTGGCCAGGGTCTCGGCCTGACTGAGCAGCCGGCTGCCCAGGCCCTGTCCGCGGTGGCTGTGAGCCACCCAAAGCTCGGAGACGTGGGCCGCCTTGAAGGCGATCTCTCCCTTGCACCCGGCCAGGAGTTCCTCGTCGTCCGACAGGGCGGCGAGAAAGAAGGTCGGCATCTCGTGATCTTGGAGCGCCTGACCGGCTTCGGCCAGGCGCAGGTGCAGTTCTTCGGCCATGTCCTCGGGGGCGGGCAGGTAACGGCGAATGATCATCGCGAGCTCCCGGCGATGGGATTGCGCACATGTGCGAGCACTCTATTGCAGTCCTCTCGATTTCCAAGGCGAAGGATCGCTCCCGCAAGGCGTCGAGGTTCGCGATGAAGCGATCTCTCCCCTGATCGCGCGAAGCCGACCGAGAGCGCCCACAGGGCTTGGCTGCTTCCCAAGCAGATCTGGCGGCTTAGAATGAGCTGCCGCCGACCGGCTCCTTCATCGCGCGGATCGGTCGAAGATCCCCGGCGATGGCCCTGGGACGGGAAGCCGGTCCGGGAGTCGACCGCGCCGCCGCTTGGGCCCGGTCGGGGCGGCGACACCTGAAACCTCGAGCCCAGAGGGGAGCATCATGTCCGAAAGCGTCTACAAGATCATCGAACTCGTCGGGACCAGCAGCGAGTCCTGGGAGAAGGCGGCCGCCGCCGCGGTCGAGCGGGCCGGCAAGTCCCTGCGCGGCCTCCGGGTCGCCGAGATCTCCGAGATGGACATGACCATCAAGGACGGCCGCGTCGAGTCCTACCGCGCCAAGGTCAAGGTCTCCTTCAAGTACGACAGCTGAGGCCGCTGCCCCGCTCTAGTCCTTGACGGCCTCCGCCTCGATCTCGACCAGGTGCTCGGGCCCGGACAAGGCCGCGATCTCGAGGTAGGTGCAGGCGCAGAGGTGGCCGTTTAGCATGCGGTCCCGGACCTCGCGGTAGAGCGCGACCTGGCCAGGCACCGTCACGTAGACGGTCGCGCGCAAGAGGTGCCGGACCTCGAAGCCGCCGACGGCCATGACCGCGAAGACGTTGGACCAGGCCCGTGCCATCTGGGCCTCGAGCCCGTCTTCCGGGGTGCCGTCGGGGCGCAGGCCGAGCTGCCCGGCGACCACCATGCGCTCCGCCCCCGCCGCGTGCACGATGCCTTGCGCATAGCGGGACAGGGACTTGTAGGACTTGTCGGGAGTTACGACTCGCATCCGGAGCTCCTTGGCAGGATGTCGAAATCGGGGTCTCGGGGCCGGGCCGGCGATCAGCCGTCCCGGACCATGGCAATGCCCTTGACCTCGCAGATCAGGCCCGGCTGCGCCAGCTCGGCGATGCCGATCATCGTCATCGCGGGATAGGGCGCCTCGACGTAGCGGTTGCGCACCGTCATGAACAGCTCGAAGTCGCGCTGCAGCCGCGTGAAGTAGGCGGTCATCTCGACCAGGTCGCCCCAGCCGCAGCCGGCTTCGGCGAGCACCAGTCCCATGTTCTCGAAGATCCTCGTGATCTGGGCTTCGGGTTCGCGGACGACGGCCAAGTCCGCGTCGCGGCCCAGCATGCCGGAGATCAGGAGCAGGGACCCGACGCGCACTCCCGGCGAATGGCCCCGCTGCGAATGCAGCAGGCCGAGGGCCTCGGGGACGATCGAGCGGAATCGGCTCATGTCTTCCTCCTTGGTCGCACTGACCCCTTACGGCGCGGCCGGACAACCAGGTTTTCGCTTCCCCGCCAGGTAGTCGTCGATGATCTCGACCATGCGCGGGCGGCCCAGGCTTTCGTAGTGCCCGGGATGGACGATCTCGGCCGGGAGATCGCGCAGGCGCTCGAGGCTCGCGATGTAGTCCGGGATGTCGGAGTGATAGTGCTCGTCGATTGGCGCGCCTTCGGTGACCACGTCGCCGGAGAGGAGCGTCCTGGTCGCCGCCTCCCACAGGCAGATCGAGCCCGGCGAATGTCCCGGCAGGTGCATCACCTCGAAGTGCCGGTCTCCAAGGTCGACGATGTCGCCCTCGGCGACCAGCCTGGTCGCTGGGGCCGCGGCGATCCCGTAGCGCCCGATGTCGAAGCCGGCATAGGGCAGTGCCTGGAAGCAGGCTTCCCGGTTGGCCGAGAGCAAAGTCCGTTCGTCGTCGGGCGCGGCGAGGATGTCGGCTTCCGCCGCGTGCACGAGGCGCTCCTCGAACTCGTGGTGGCCGCCGATGTGGTCGAAGTGCGTGTGGCTCGCGACGCAGACCGGCGGCCGCTCGGTGAGCTGTGCGACCTGCGCGCGCAGGCTCAGCACGCCCGTGCCGGTATCGAGCAGCAGGTCCTTGTCGCGGCCCCGGACGTGCCACATGTTGGCGTAGGCCGCGCCGAAGACGTGCGGCTCGCGGATCAGGGTGACGTCGTCGCTGAAGCGCCGCAGTTCGAACCATCGCTCGGCGACTTCGAGGGCCAAAGGGGATCTCCCGTGAAAGCGGACGGCGGTCCGCCCGCCGTCAAGGCTCTGGTCGAGCGTCATGATAGATCGCCGGCCTTCGGCCCGCCATCCCGTGGCCTTTGTCCAAAGCGCCGTCCGATCGACTTTGCGTTCCGCGGGCCGGGCCGCGGTTCAGTCGACTCCGCTGCCCGATCCCGACGTCGCCGACCAGGCTGCGGGCGCGGACCGCAGCTCGCCAGCCGGATGCGGCCAGTGCGGCGCGATGCCGTCGATCGTGAGCGGAAAGCTGAGCCGCCGGGCCGGGCCCCAGGCCGTGTCCTCGACCGCCGGCGCCAGGTCGTCGGCGCCCGACTCCAGCGGCGCCGGGCCGGGCGCCGGCGGCCGCTGCGCGGTCAGCAGCCGCGCCGTGCGCGCCAGGGAGAGGCGCGCCGAAAGGATCCGGCCGCGCCGCCGCGCGCCCAGGGCGTGGATCACGGCGGCGGCCAGGAGGTATCCGGTGGCATGGTCGAGCGCCTGAACCGGCAGCGGGACCGGTCGCGTGGCGCCGGCGGCCGCCATGCCGGCCTGGGCGATCCCGCTGCTCATCTGCACCAGGCTGTCGAAGCCGCGCCGGCCGGCCCAGGGCCCGGTCCAGCCGTAGGCGTCGAGCGAGACGTCGACCAGCACGGGGTTGATCCGCCGCCGCGCTTCCAGGTCGTAGCCGAGGCCGGGCAGGGCGCCGGGGCGATAGCCGTGAAGCAGGACGTCGGCCGAGGCGAGCAGGGACTCGAAGGTCTCCCGCGCCGTCGGGACCCGGAGGTCCAGGCCCGCGCAGCGCTTGCCGAGGGTCACCTCGGGCACCACGCCGGGCTCCTCCCAGCCCGGCGGGTCGATGCGCAGCACCTCGGCGCCGAAGCCGGCGAGGAAGCGGCTGGCGACCGGTCCGGCCAGCACCCGGGTCAGGTCGAGCACCCGGACCCCGGCGAGCGGCCGGGCGCACTCGACCGCCGCATCTCGGGGGGCGGCGGCGGACTCCGCCCAGGCGACCAGCGGCTCCCGCGCCACGGCCCGGCCCTGCGGGTGCCGCGCCCAGGCCTCGAGGCTGTGCATCGCCGCGGCGCAGCCGCCGGCCTCGACGACCGCCGCCTCCAGCGCCGCCGCGTCCCAGCCCGCGACCGCGCGCTCGACCGCCGATCGCTCCGCCGCCACGCCCAGGACCGACAGGGCCGCCGCGCGATGCGCCGGGGCGTTGGTGTGGAGCCGGATCCAGCCGTCCTTCGCCGGATAGTCGCCGGCGACCGGGTCCCAGGCGGGCGGCAGGCTCCAGCCCTCGGGATGCAGCGTCCAGCCGAACCAGAGCGAGGCCAGGCGCCGGTCGACCGACACCGCCGACGCCGCGCGCCCCGCCGCGGCATAGCGCGCCAGGGTCAGGCCTGCGGCTCCGATCGAGGCGACGGCGAGATCGGTCACGGCGAAGCAGGACGGCAGCTCCCCCGTGCCCGAGAGGGAGAGCGACCAGGGACTCGCCGCGCCGGCTTCGTCCCGGAAGGCGGTCTCGATCTCGGGCAGGAAGCGAGGGGTCATGGCGGAGTCTCCCGAAGGGCGCAGCCCGGTTGCGCGCGGCGCGCCGGTCCGATTCGCGTCGGCTCAGCCGCCGCAGGCCGCCTTGTAGGCCTGCTCGAAGATGACCGTCCAGCCGCCGGTGTAGCCGCCGCGCAGCATCTCGGCCCGCTCGCCGAAGGCCTCCCAGTTGCTCTGGGTCAACTCGACCCGGGTGCGCCCGGCGTCGAGCGCGGTGAAGCGCACCTCGACCAGGCTCCATTCGTCCAGGTGCGCCTCCTCGGCCGGGGCGATGTGGAAGTCCATGCTGACAAAGCCGTGCGGCTCGTAGGCCCTGATTCTGCCCCAGCGGTGCTCGCGGCCGTCGGGACCGATCTCGACGATCTCGCCGCCTGGCCGGGCGTCGACCCGGACCGTCTGCGCCGGCGCGCCCGCCATGGCCGAGACCGTGAAGCGGCCGAGCGGCCACCAGCTGTGCATCTCGCTCACGAAGACCGTGAAGGCCTTCTCCTGGCTGCAGGGCACCTCGATGGTCCTGACGATGGGGTCGTGCACGCGCCTCTCCTATGAATCGGTTTCGCCGGATTCGGTCTCGTCGCTCATGCGCCGCGCGATCTCGGCGCCGTAGGCCGCCAGGACGTCGCTCCAGAAGCTCTCGACGTAGCGGCGCAGCTCCTCCAGGCCGTCGCGCTTGATCGCGTAGACGCGGCGGTTGCCGCGCGGCTCCACGCTGACCAGCCGGGCGGACTCCAGCACCCTCAGGTGCTGCGACACCGCCGGCCGGCTGACCGGCTGGCCCGCCGCCAGCTCGCCCACGGTCTTGGGCCGCGCGCGCAGGGCCTCGAAGATGTGCCGGCGGGTCGGGTCCGCCAGGGCGGCGAAGACTTCTCCGTAAGTCATTACTTACCGTAAGCTGCAGCTTACGGATCTGTCAAGGGGCCCGTTTCGCGCCCGCGGTCGGGGTCTGCTGACGGCCTCCTGTCAGGAGCGCCCTGCTATCCTTCGCGCCGACGAGGCGACAACAGAGGTGGGGGCCATGAAAGAAGAGGGTTTCGAGACCAAGTCCGCGCGCATGGAGCGGCTGCTCGAGGTCAGCGTCTTCGCGCCGCAGGAGGACGTCGACCGCATCATGGCGGCGGTCTGCCGGATCACGCCGCTGTCCCAGGGCGAGAACTACGACAGCAACGCCCATCAGACGGCCCCGGGGACCGAGCGCTACCGGCCGCTGGACGGCGCCGTGGCGGGCGCGGAGACCGAGGTCCGCAAGCGCCCCGGCGTGGTCGAGGTCAGCTTCGAGCTGCCCGACGACCAGGCCCTGCTGGAAGAGGTGGTCGAGGCGGTCTTCCAGGTCCACAGCTACCAGGAACCGGTGATCAAGGTCCGCCCGGTCCTGGCCTGCCGCTCCAAGGGCCTCGACGACAGCGACAACCCCCACCGCTGGTGGAACACCACCGGCGACTGGAAGAAGCCGGCCGCGGGCGGCTGACGGTCTGCGAGCCAAGCTTGCGTGGTGTTTCTCACGCCAGGACGACTCCGCACACAGGCTTCGAAGCCGAATGCGAACTCCCTCCCCCCTTGTGGGGGAGGGCTGGGGTGGGGGGTATCGCGAAGCGAAAAGGCGATACCGAGGTTGCCTGTGCGGCCTATCGGCCGCCACCCCCTCCGCGCGAAGCGCCGCGCATACGCGCCCTCCCCCATCAAGGGGGAGGAGGCGTGAGGCTCGACCCGCCTCGATCCAAACCGGGCAACCATGGATCAAGTCCGGGCATGACAGGAGAGGTGGTGGCGCCGGCGGCGAGACCCGGCACGTTTGAGAGGAGGGCGACGCTGTCTAGTCTCTACGCTTCCAGGTCGCCATCACACTCGCTGTCATCACCGGACTTGATCCGGTGATCCATGGCCAGCTCCAGACGCCAAGCGGCGCCGTGGATGCCCGGATCAAGTCCGGGCATGACATAAGGGAGAGTTGCCGGTTGAGATCATGCCACCAGCGGCTGATTCACACCCCGAGCCTTCTGGCCTGGATGCCGTGCCGCGCTCTCGCGTCAGCCGGCCGCCGCCGCTTCGGGCCCGGCGCGCCGCCAGGCGGTCAGGCCCTCGTACATATGGTCGAGGAAGGCGCGCACCCGGGCGTTGCGGCGCAGGTCGCGATGGGTCAGCAGCCAGACGTCGGTGGCGAAGCCGGGCAGGGGCGCGCTCAGGCGGACCAGGCCGCGGCAGCGCTCGGCATAGGGCAGCGACAGGGCCGCCGCCCCGGCCCCGGCCTCGGTCGCCCGGAAGATGGCGGCCGGCGAATCGGCCCGCAGGCGGACCTTGTCCAGGACGCCCTCGCGCTTCATCCAGTCCTCGGTGACCCTGGCCTCCGCCGAGAGGTCGTAGCCGATCCAGGGCAGCGCCCGCCAGTCGCGCCCGCCGCGCGCGACCAGGGCCTCGCTGGCGTAGACGGCGTAGTCCAGCCGCATCACCCTGCGCCCGACCAGGGTCTCCTCCGGCCGGCGGGCGACCCGGACCGCGACCTCCGCCTCGCGCCGGGTCAGGCTGTGGGTCCGCGAGCTGCTGCACAGCAGCTCCAGCACCACCTGCGGGTGGGCGGCCTTGAAGGCCTCCAGCAGGTCCATGTGGAAATCCGCGAAGACGTCCAGCATCGCGACCCGCAAGGTCCCGGAGAGGGCGGCGTCCCGGCCCTTGAGCGCCCGCTGCAGGCTGTCGGACTCGGCCGCCATGGCCTCGGCCGCCCGGGCCGCTTCTTCGCCCTGGGCGGTCAGGCTCAGACGGCCCCGGATGTTCTCCACCAGGGGCGCGTCCAGCGCCGCTTCCAGGGCCCGCAGGCGGCGCGAGACCGTGCTGATGTCGAGCCCGAGGGCCTTCGCCGCGGTCTGCAGGCTGCCCTGGCGGCGGAAGGCCAGCAGGATCTGAAGGTCTTGCCAGTTCATGGGCCCTCCAGCGCCAGGCTTTGCAGAAATGCAAAGGTACTTTGATCTTTTGCGGAATGACAGGGTCTAGGCGCAGGACCTATCTCTGGCGGCGTCCGCTTTTCTCCAGCGGCACCCGCTCTGCGACCCAGGCAACACAGGGAGACCCGCCGATGTCCGACCAGGCCCCCGTCTACCTCCTCGCGCAGCTCGAGATCACCGACATGGACGCCTTCTTCAGCGACTACGCCCTGCCGCTGCAGCCCCTGAACCAGAAGTACGGGGTCGAGGTTCTGGTCGGCACGCCCGAGGTCGCGACCCTCGAAGGCGACTACGACAAGAACTTCACGGTGGTGCTCAGGTTCCCCTCCGCCGAGGCCCAGGCGCAGTGGTACGCCGACCCCGCCTATCAGCCGCTGCTCGCCAGGCGCCAGGCGCTGACCAGGCTCGAGAACACCACCATGATCGTCGCCCCCGCCTTCCGGGGACCGCCGGCCTGAGCGGGCGGCCCGATCGGCCGTGCCGGCCTCGGCGACCGCTCCGCTTGGCCGTGCCGGGGCGTCAGCGTCCCTGGTTCTCGCCGGCCTGGGCGGTCGAGCGGTTCAGCAGGATGCAGGACGTGCCCTGCCGCGGGCGGTGCAGCTTGACCGCGTGGTACATCTTGCCGCCTTCCACGGTCTTCTCCACCACCCGCTCGAAGCTGCCGAAGGTCAGGAAGCGCAGGATGCGGTCGAGGACCCCCGTCACCCCGACCTTGCCGCCGGTGCCCTCTTTCACCCGGTAGACCAGGTCGGAGACGATGACCGCCTCCGTCTGGCAGACGTCGTAGCCCCGTTCGAGCTCGGTCTTCACGGCGGCGAAGCACGCCGCCCGCTCCAGGTAGCTGTCGCGCAGCCGCAGGATGCTCTCGGTGCTCAGCAGTTCGACGCTGGAGTCGGTGAAGACCGACCGGATCTCCCGCGTGTTCGACAGGTCGGACTCGAAGCCCAGCCGGCTCCAGTTCTCCTGGGCGACCTCGGCGCCCGCCGAGAGCTTCTGCGCGATGGCGACCGACACGTCGGTCGTTCGCCGGATCTCCTTGACCCGCTCCAGCTCGCCGCGGTCGATGTTGCAGGCCGGGCGCAGGTTGACGAAGCCGTCCTCCGTGATCTCGTCGACCGCGTAGAGGCTGCCCGGCGCGTGGTAGTCGACCGTCATGCGCAGGGTCAGGTAGCCGGCGTCCTTGAAGACGGTCGAGGGCGGCGCAGGCGGATCCGGCGGATCGACCCAGGCCAGGTAGAGGATCTTGAGGCCCAGCCCCAGGGGAAACAGGAGCAGGAGCCAGGTCCATTTCCGTTTCGCGCTCATGTTGGCCTCCGAAGGGTTGCGGCGTCCGCCCGGGCCTATCGCGCCGCCGGGCGGGCGTCCGGAGACCCGGCCCGGCGGCTTGGATCTCGATCCGGGCCGGGGTCGGAGCGGCCCGCGTCTAGCGCGGGCAGCAGAGCGCCCCGCCGCTGCCGCAGGGGTAGTAGCCTTGCGGGCAAGCCAGGGCGGCCGTGGCGAGTCCGAGGCTCACGGCCACTGTCAGGATCAACAGTCTCATGGTGATCTCCCGCGTTCGGATTCGTCCCGGAAGCCTGCCTTCGCTTCCTTGCTCTCATGCTCGGCAATTTGGAATACGAATTCTGTGGTAAACCCCACTCTTTTCCGCGGTTTCGAGAAAGCTTTGGGCGATCCGCGCCGGGGCCTTCCATCCGGCGAGACCATCCCTGTTTTCTAGAGGTCGCACGGCGCGGCGAGGGGTTTCGGAAAAACGGCGGTGAGCAACGTGATCGAGGCGGCAGAGGCCTTCGAACGGCACGAGGCCAAGGCGCACAGGGGCTACCGGCTGGTCATGAACCAGACCTGCCTGCGGCCGGTCTAACGCGTCCCGCGCGGGGCGCTCCGAGAGGCCTTTTGGCCAAACCGGCTGGGCGACGCCGAACATGTTGTGCAGCGCCTTTCGGCCCTTCGGCGTGATGTCCGAGGCGTGGGAGTTCCGATTCCGCCCGACATGGCCCTTCTCCAGGTAACGCGCGGAGATTGCGGCCCTGAGCTTTCCCGCCAACTGGCATCGGCCTTCGCTCCGGTCGACGCGGGGCCGCCTTCGTCCAGGAAACGCCGACCGGGGGCGGCCTCCGGCCAAAGGCCGTCAACGGGATTGGGCGACACGAACGGCCAAAAAGCGGAACGGAGCCGCCGTTCTTTCGAGCCAGCGTAATGGGTGACCTCAAAGACCCAGGACGGACTTGACGGACCCGGCGTCACTGAACGACCAGTCTATTGGTCTGTTCTCGATCAGGAAGATAATCGAATTCTCGGGGTTGAAGTCGATCCCGCGAAGTCGACGGCGAACGTCCTTGAAGAGCGCTTCCTTCTGTTCATTTGTGCGCCCGGCAAGTAAGGCGATCTCGATGACTACGGTTGAAGCAGGATCTCTTTTTCCCAGGAAAGTCGGGTGCAAGATCATATCCTCTGCTGAATATCGCGAAACGAGACAGAAATAGTCTTCAGGGTTCACGCCGCAGGTGTCGACAAGGCTGTCGTGCAAGAGATCGTTGATGGCATGGCATGTCTCGGCCGGGAGATGCTGCGGCACATGGAGCTTGTTGAAGGGCATGGGTCGTCCTCGCAATTTGAGTTGCCGGGGGTGGCGCCTTTGGCGACAGTCGTCACGGGCCAAGAGGCAGGTGAAACCAATGTCTTCTTTGGGCTCGACTCGGTCTTCGGGCAGGAACTCGCCTGATTGGCAAGGCGTGGTCATTGCTGAAAGGCGCCGCAATGACCAGAAAGAGCCTGAAGCTGCCTTTGCTTTTAGCGGCAGTCTGGATCATATGGACTCTCCGGGCGGCATTGGAGTTCTCCGTACGTGCTGAAGCTTGACCACATCACCGTCATAGCCCCAACGCTGATCGAAGGGGTGTCGCATGTCCAAAGTTGCCTCGACCTCGACGTGCCTTTCGGGACACGCCACGATTACATGGGCACCCACAATCACCGGCTTCAGCTCGGAAACACTGTCTATCTCGAAATCGTAGCGCTCGACCCGGACGGCACCGGGCCTGGCCGGCCGCGTTGGTTCGGTCTCGACAATCAAGAACAAGTCAGATCGGACTGGAACGAAGGTCGGCGCCTGCGAGGCTGGGTTGCCAGCACGGATGCGATCGATTCCGTTGTGTCAACCCGCCGCGAGGTCTTCGGCGAAAAGGTTCCCCTTCCGGCCGACAACCCGACTTTCGATTTTGCCATCCCCGAGGATGGCTCGCTCCCCCTCGATGGCGCGGCCCCTTCGCTCATAGACCGACGACGCGAAGCCGAGTCGATGGCCTCGATTCCAGATCTCGGTGCGCGCCTCCGTTCGCTCACCCTCGAACATCCGGATCCTGCTGCCATTGAGACGCTGTATCGCGAACTCTCCATCGATCATCCGCCTTCGATCGTCCAGGGTCCCAAAATCCGCTACCGTGCGGACATCGAGACTCCGACCGGATTGAAGGAGCTGACCTGACTCGGCCGCGGATACCGCATTGGCCCCTCCGAGCTGATCTTGAGGTTTGTCTTTTCTGCCATTGTCGGACGGCGTCTGCCCTTGCCCCGATTCCGAGTTCGAACTGACCGGCGAACGACCGTGGCTGACGTGGCTGGGGCGCCGGGGCGAGGGGCGGCCTCGGGGGAGGAGTCGACGGGGTCTCCACGCGCCCGAGGCAGCGGGGCCTTCATTTCGGCGCGGGAAGGCCCAAATCTAGGCGTCGATTGCCCGAGCGCGGCGCCAGACCGCGCGGCGGGCGGCAGGATCTGGAGAAACGGCGGTGAACAACGTCATCGAGGCGGCGCAGGCATTCGAAGGCCACAAGGCCAAGGCGCACAGGGCTGCCGGCTGGTCATGAACCAGACCCGCCCCTTGGTGTCAATGCCTTCCGCGCGGGTCGCTCCGAGAGGCCATTCGACTAGACCGGCTCGGTGACGCCGAACATGTCGCGCAGCGCCTTTCGACCCCTCGGCGTGACGTCCAGGGCGCGGGAGTCCCGAATCCGCCGGACATAGCCCTTTTCCAGGTAATGCGCGGCGATTGCGGCCCCGAGCTTTCCAGCCACGTGGGATCGGCGTTCGCTCCAGTCGAAGCAGGGCCGACAGAGCGGCCGCGAAGACCGCGGGCGCCCGCCGCCGGCCAGATCGATGCCGATCCGCCGCAGGACATCGAGGCCCTGCTCAGTGACCAAGCCGGCATCGTCGCCGAACTCGATGACGCCGCGCGCGACCAGTCCGTCGGTGATGGCCACCCCGAGCCGACCGGCGAAGTGATCGTAGCAGGTCCGGGCCCTGCGCAGTGCGGCGTCCCGAGGCCCGACGACCAGCTTGCGGCGCGTGTCGGCGGCGTTTCCTGAGGCAATCTGCATGATGCCCTCGAGCATGCGGGCCACGGCGGGCGACGCGAGCCGGTGATAGCGGTGGCGCCCCTGCTTCTCGACCTTCAGGAGCCGCGCCGCAGTCAGGCGGGCGAGGTGGCTGCTCGCCGTCTGCGGCGTGATGCCCGCGACGCCGGCGAGCTCGGCCGCGGTGAGCGCCCGGCCGTCCATGAGCGCGCCGAGGATCGATGCCCGCGCCGGCTCGCCGACCAAGGCGGCGATCTCCGCGATCTGGTTCGTGTTGACCATCGAAGCCCTCCTCTGGGCTCCAGACTACACCCTTTCGAAGCCCGATACTTCGATCAGGCCCGAAGCATTCCGCGCCGGATCCGCCCAAGCTGGCGCTCCGACACGGCACCCTATGGCGGGCGCCGTCGGACGGCGATCAACCCGGAACCAGGGAGCTGGACCCATGGCGACATCAAGGAAAGGTACAGCCTTTTTCGGCTGGCGCGTGGTCTGGGCCGCCTTCGTCTTGGCGATCTTCGGCTGGGGGGTGGGCTTCTACGGGCCACCGGTGTTTCTCCATGCGGTCGTCGAGCGCAGCGGCTGGCCGCTAGCGCTGGTTTCGGGCGCCGTGACCTTCCACTTCCTCATCGGCGCCGCCGTGGTCGCCAAGCTCCCGGCGCTCTACGGACGTTTCGGCGTCCCGGCGGTCACCACCGCGGGCGCGTCGTCGCTGGCCGCCGGTGTGCTCGGCTGGGCCATGGCAGAAGAGCCCTGGCAGCTGTTTGCCGCCGCGCTCTTCAGCGGCGCGGGCTGGGTCGCCATGGGGGCGGCGGCGCTGAATGCGATCATCGCGCCCTGGTTCCGGCGCCGTCGTCCGGCGGCGCTGTCGTCCGCCTACAACGGGGCGAGCATCGGCGGCGTGGTGCTCTCGCCGCTTTGGGTCCTTCTCATCACGGAGGTCGGCTTCGTCCTCTCCGCCGCCTTGGTCGGCGTCGTCATGGTGGCGGTCGTCTGGGCGCTTTCCCGGTCGGTCTTCGCGAAGACGCCTTTGGCGCTGGGTCAGTCTCCGGACGGCGACGGCTCCGCGATCGTCTCACCCTGCGTGGCGGCCGCCGGCGCGCGGGCTCTGCCGGGGGCGGCCCTGTGGCAGGACCCTGCCTTCCTGACGCTGGCGGCCGGGATGGCGCTCGGGCTCTTCGCCCAGATCGGCCTGATCGCGCATCTCTTCTCGCTGCTCGTGCCGGCCCTCGGCGAACGAGGCGCCGGCTTCGCCATGGGCTTGGCCACCGCCTGCGCCATCGCCGGCCGCTACCTCGTCGCTTGGCTCATGCCGTCCGCCGCCGACCGCCGCGTGCTTGCCGGCGCCAGCCACGCCGTGCAGCTGACGGGATCGCTGATCTTCATCGCCGCGGCGGGCGAAAGCACGCCGCTGCTCCTGCTCGGGGTGGTTCTCTTCGGCGCCGGCATCGGCAATGCCACGTCGCTGCCGCCCCTGATCGCGCAGGTCGAGTTCGCGGCGGAAGAGGTTCAGCGCGTCGTTTCGCTGATCGTGGCCATAGGGCAGGCGACCTACGCCCTGGCGCCGGCCGTCTTCGGCATCCTTGGCGCCCTCGCGCCCGGCCACTTCGGCTTGCCTGCGGGCGACACCACGGTGTTCTTCGCCACCGCCGCCGTCATCCAGCTGCTGTCGATCGGCTGCTTTCTTCTCGGCCGGCGGCAAAGGACGACCTGCGCCCCGGCCTGACCACGCGCCCACCGCCTCGAGGATCTACGGCACCTGCAGCGCCGACCGGGGGCCGCCTTCGGCCAAAAACGGCCCGTCGAGTCGGCGATCTCGAAGGCCGGTTCGGATCAGTAAGCCGACGATCTATGGGCCCGACGCTGATGCTCACTCTTGACCCGAAGTTGCCAACGTCCCGGTACTCAATACGAACTGGCCGGATGTACTCCACAAGTGCGAATTCGTTTGGATCGTCATGCCTTTAGGGATACTCTATTAGTAGTCCCAAGACTGAACGGAGTGGCCTTGGCGGTTTTGGCTGCTGGTTCAATTTCGGCAGGGACTAATTTGAAGAAATAGCACGACAGGTAGTCATCTCTGGCTCAAGGGAACTCCGGGAGGACGTCCGCCGGACTCCAGAATTCCGACAGGACAAGCCAACGATCTCACTGAGACCAGTTGTACGCCCGCTGCCTCCTTGGGTTCAACAAGGGGAGGTAAATATGATGAAGGTAGCAAGTTCCCTGCTTCTGAGCCTCGCCATCGTTACAACGATACCAGCCTTTGCGGACGATGATGATGATGATGACGATGGCGATCAAGGGGCGGGACGTCTTTTGAATGTGGACTGCGACATCGGACAGACAATCACGAGGGCGCTTGAGCGCGCACAACCAGGCGACACGATAGTCGTTCGGGGAGCCTGCGATGAAACTGTCACCATCATGACGGACAAGCTGACGTTGGTGGGCAAGGCCGATGCAGTGATCGACGGCCAAGGTTCGTCAGACAATGTTGTGACCATTGACGGTGCGCGCGATGTGACACTTCGAAACCTCATCCTGCAAAACGGCGACGGTGGCATTGTTATTCAAAGGCAGGCCTCCGCGACGCTGGAAGACCTGACGGTGCAGGACAACGCCGACGACGGCGTAGAAGTCGGCCAAAATGCGAACGCAATAATCACGAATTGCACTGCACAGAACAACGGAGACGAAGGCTTTCTTGCGGCCATCAACTCTAGCGTTGTATTCCTAGGCGGTACGCTGAAGAGCATAAGCAACGGCGGTGTGGGCATACAGGCCTCAGAATCATCTAGCATGTTTATTTTTGGTGCCTCAGTTGAAGCGACTGGAAATATCCAAGACGGCCTTGGCGTGTTTAGTTCCTCGCTCTTTGTATCCGACACTAGCACCTTGACCCTCGGAGACAACGGCGGCCGCGGATTGACGATAGCAGGGAATTCAGAAGCTAACTTACGTGGGGCTCTGACAATTGCCGGAAACGGCAGCGAAGGACTGCTGATCTTTGGTTCTTCAAATGCTACGCTCGATGGATTCATTCTCATCGAGGGCAATGGATCTAACGATCCTCTGGGAATTGGCGGCTTGCACGTCAATCGAGTGTCCAACGCAAGGCTGATTGGCACTTTGGAGATCCGCGGCAATGATGATTTTGGGCTTTCGATAGTCGAAAACTCCCACACCTTCATGGAGTCTGGGACACTGATTATCGAAGACAGTGTGAGCCATGGCATTCTGGTATTCGAAGGCTCGCATTTGGAGTTAAGACCCCTTTTCGCTGACGTCGATGTTCAAATTCGTCGCAACGGTACGGATGGTATCCGTCTGGAGCACAAATCCAGCGCCCGTCTTTCCGACGGCATAGTAATTTCAGACAACGCTCGCGACGGGATAAGGTGTCGCCGGGATTCTAGTGTTATTGCTAACGGTATTGGTATCACAGGCAACAACGCCGGTGGAATAAACGCTGATGACTGTCTCCTTGACATCGAGGATTCGAATATCGAGGGAGTGAGCGGAGGCATCACCGCTTCTTTCGGTTCACGCCTTTCGTTGTTTGGCAATTCTATTTCAGGAGGCATCGTCTGCGACAACACGGTTATAAGTCGGGGTGACAACATTTGCCCGTAAAACTTTCTGGTGCGGAGACTGCGTCGGATCTATCGAAGGGCTGGATCTGGCTACTCTTCCCCGACACGGCGGAGCCCGGCGGACGACCGCTTGACCCCTCACAAAAGCTCTTCGCGGTCACACCGTGAAGGTCTCAAAGGGATCGATCCCCGCCGTCACGCCGCCGGCGGCAGGCGGTCGATCACCCCGTCCCTGCGGGCCCGGACCAGGGGCGAAGCGAGGCCGCTGGCAGACGGCGTCATGACCGGGCCGCCGGGGCGAGGGGCGGCCTCCGGGGGGCGCGCCGACGGGGTCTTTGCGAGCCGGGCCGCGGGGCCTTCATTTCCGGCCCGCGGATGCCCAAATCTAGGGGGTCGATTGCCCGAGCGCGGCGCCGGACCGCGCGGCGGGCGGCAGGATCTGGAGAAACGGCGGTGAGCAACGTCATCGAGGCGGCCGAGGCCTTCGAACGGCACGAGGCCAAGGCGCACACGGGCTACCGGCTGGTGATCGAGCCGAGCGACCGGCGCATCCGCGCGATCGCGGGCGGCGTGACCCTGGCCGACAGCCGCCGGGCGCTGGTCATGCACGAGACCCGCCTGCCGCCGGTCTACTACTTCCCGCGCGCGGACGTGCGCATGGACCTGCTGACCCCGACCGAGCACCGCACCTACTGCCCCTTCAAGGGTAACGCCTCCTACTGGAGCCTCGAGCTCGACGGCGAGACCGTCGAGAACCTGGCGTGGAGCTACGAGGCGCCCTTCGACGAGGCCGAGCTGGTCGGGAACTACATCGCCTTCTACCGGGACCGCATCGACACCTGGTTGGCCGAGGACGCCGAGATCACCCTGGCGCCGCCCGAGGACGCGCCCGCCGCCGACAACCCCCTGGTGCCCTGGCTGGTGCAGGAGGCCTGGCAGGCCAAGTCCTCGGAGGAGCTGGTGCGGCGCCTGGCCGAGGCCCTGGTCGCCCGGGGCATGCCGCTGATGCGCCTGCGAGTCATGATCCAGACCCTGAACCCGCAGCTCTTCGCCCACGCCTACACCTGGCGGGCCGAGACCGGCGAGGTGACCGAGTTCCAGGCCACCCACACCGGGATCCAGAGCAGCCAGTTCCGCGACAGCCCCCTGGCGGTGATCCTCAAGGGCGAGGGCGGCGTGCGCCGGCGCCTGGACGTGCCCAACCCGCGCCTCGACTACCCGATCCTCAAGGACCTGGTCGAGGAGGGCGCGACCGACTACGTCGCCATGCCGATGCGCTTCGCCGACGGGCAGATCAACATCATCACCATGGTCTCGCAGGAACCCGGCGGCTTCTCGACCGAGAGCCTGGGCCAGCTGCACGAGATCCTGCCCAACCTGAGCCGCCAGCTCGAGGCCCACGCCCAGCGGCTCTCCTCCCTGTCGCTGCTGCAGACCTACCTCGGCGGCAGCACCGGCGAGCGGGTCCTGGAGGGGCGGGTCAAGCGCGGCGACGGCGAGAACATCCACGCGGTGATCCTGTTCAGCGACCTGCGCGGTTCCACCGTGCTGGCGGAGCGGCTCTCCCGCGAGGACTACCTGGCGGCCCTCAACCACTACTTCGACGGCATCGCCGGGGCGGTGATCGAGCAGGGCGGCGAGGTCCTCAAGTTCATCGGCGACGCGGTGCTCGCGATCTTCCCGATCGACGATCCGGCCAGCCGCGCGCCGGCGGCCTGCAGCGGCGCCCTGGCCGCGGTGCGCGACGCCGAGCGGCGGATCGCCGCCTGCAACGCCGAGCGCGCCGAGGCGGGCGAGGCGCCGCTTTCGGTCGGCATCGCCCTGCACCGCGGCGACCTGACCTACGGCAACATCGGCAGCGAGCGGCGACTGGACTTCACCGTCATCGGCTCGGCGGTCAACGAGGCCGCCCGCCTCGAGGAGCTGAGCAAGACCCTCGAGGCGCCGGTCATCGTCTCCGCCGCCTTCGCCGACAGCATCTCCGGCGAGCTGCTCTCCCTCGGCCGCCACGCCCTGCGCGGCGTCCGCGGCGACCAGGAGATCTTCACCCTGCCGCCGGAGGCGGCGCCCGATCCAGAGGCGTGACCGGCGCGCGTGACGTCGCGCCCTCCGACCGGGTCACCTCGGATCGCCTCGCGGATCTTCGGGCCGCGGCGCGCCGCCCCGGACCCTGGTCACCGCCCAGCGCTGCGCCTCTTCGCTCAGCCGCCCGACGGCCCCGTCGACGGAGATCCAGAGCGCCCGGTGATCCCGCTCCCTCGCCCGCGCGCGCCGGACGATCAGCTCGACCAGGTAGAAGTGGCAGAGCTTGTTGTAGTGGACCCGTTTCTCCGCCCGGCATTTCTAGTCTCGAAGTCCAGCATGGTCCGGTCCTACCGCGGGATCCCGGACGGCCCGAGCGCTCGGGGATGATGAGGTCCGACAGCGACCAGAACGGATCGAGAGCAGCGACTTGTGCAGCCATCAAGAGCGCCGAGGGGTGATATCCGCCCTGCCTGGTGCCTTTTCGCAGCGGATCAGCTAGCGCACTTCCCGATCAGACGCGTTCGCGTCTGGCCGGGAGTCGTGCGCTATCACTCTGAAGGTAGGGCATTACATCCGGCCAGATGGATCGCGAAGCGATTCCATCTGATCGGATAATGCCCTAGAACGGCCCTATCGGGACCAAGCAACACCGCGATAAGGGGAAGCCCATGGCCGAATCAATTCAGATCGTTAGCGGTTCGGCACATCCAGCCTTCGCCGAGCAGGTCTGTCGGCACTTGGGTGTCGAAGTATGCAAGACCCGTATCGTCCGCTTCTCCAACGAGAACATGTTGGTGCAGATCGAAGAGAATGTCCGGGAGTCGGATGCTTTCGTCATCCAGCCCTCCTGCGTGCCCGTTTCGGACGGCATTGTCGAGCTTCTGATCACAATTGACGCCTTGAAGCACGCCTCGGCCAAGCGGGTGACCGCGGTCTTGCCTTACTTTCCCTATGCACGCTCCGACAAGAAGGACCAGCCGCGAATCTCTATCACGGCCCGGCTCATGGCGGACCTTTTGGAGGCCGCAGGCGCTGACCGGGTTCTGACGATGAATTTCCACTCACCGCAGGTGCAGGGCTTTTTTCGATTTCCCGTAGATCAGCTTCAGGCGGCACCGATCATCTGCGATCACTTGCTTACAACCCGGGAGCTTGCCGACTATGTCCTCGTCGCGGGCGATGTCGGCGAGGCCAAGGAAATTGGTGGCTACGCCAACCGCCTCAACCTGCCGATCGCGATTGTCGACAAACGCCGCGATGGCGATGACGAGAAACCACGCGCGGTCGCTCTGATCGGCGACGTCGCCGGCAAGCACGCCTTGATCATCGACGACGAGATCGCCAGCGGCGGCACGCTGATGGAAGCAACGGCGTTCCTGCTGGATCATGGTGCGACCTCGGTCGAGGCGGCTGCGGTGCATCCGGTACTCTCGGGTCAAGCGGTGCAGCGTATCGCGGCCTCGCCACTGAAGTCGCTGGTGGTCACCAACACCATCCCCCTTGCCTCGGAGAAGCAGCTCGACATCATCGAAGTCTGCTCGGTCACCGAACTGTTCGCCGATGCCATCCTTGCGATCCACAACGGCTCGAGCATTTCCCGGTTGTTCCGGTAGAGCGAAACCGGGACGGAGCCAGAGGTTGATTGCCGAAGCAACCTCGGTTCGGGCAGTCTCGGTTTTGGCGCGTGGCGGCCCTTCGGCCTCATCTCGACTGGCCAAGCTCCTCAAACGAGTCCCAGACGATTGGCCAAGCCTGAACGCCCGCTTCGGGTCGACTTCAGCCTTTCGCGTTGATTGTCCAACACCACACCGGACGGCCATTTATGGCTAGAAATCGCCGTGCCCAGCGGTGGCTCGTCATTTCCGAGTTCGCCCCAACTCAGGACTCGTCAGAGCCGATGTCCGTTTTTTGCGGCGACTACGACCACTGTCATCCCTGCTCCGGACGTGCGGTGATGGTTCGACCCACGGCAAGGTGTGACCCGAAGCAGAAGTCAGGGGCCCCTAATCTCTAGTCAGCCCAAAGTGTGATGAAACCCACTTAGCTCGCCTAGCAGAGGCTTATTCTCTATTGAACGCAACCTTAGTTGAATGGAGTGTGAGAATGCGATGGACCAAGACACAAACGATCGCTGGCAGCCTTGTAGCAGCAGCTTTCGTAATCTTGGCGATGTCGCCCTGGGCAGACGCAAATGCAGCATGCGGCGCCTTCGTCAACGGTCGCCCTATGACCGATGATTGGTGCCGCACTGCTACACAGATTTACGGATACGTGCAGCCCGGCCGTTACGTGGCTGATGACCGCGGGAACTGGTTCAATCTCGACACTGGGCAATCGGGAAACGTTTACTTGGATTCCCAGAGCCCCGGGCGTCGCGGCAGCTCAAACAATGGTGGGGGCGGCCGTTGGACAAGTACCACAATTGACCCCAGTGGGGGCTGCGAAGGTGGTAGCTGCGTCAATATATTGGATTAGTTCAAAAAGTTAGGGCCAGTTTCTGGTGCCGGTCCCGAACGGACCGAGTACGGGCGGAGCTTGCCTGCGCGAGGGCATTATCCGATCAGATGGAATCGCTTTGCGATCCATCTGGCCGGATGTAATGCCCTCGTTGCAACGTGTTAGCGCACTACTCCCGGCCAGACGCGAATGCGTCTGATCGGGAAGTGCGCTAGTTGGTCCACGACGGCGGTGCGCTCGGCAGTCGCGTTGGCAGCCAAGCTATAGGCGGTGGCCTGATGCGAATCGGCATGGAGCGCATGGCCGAGGCCAGAGAATCAGCCTGGTACCATCACAAAAGGCACTGTGAGCCTAACTGCTAAGGGCCGGGGGCCCCATTCCCTGGTGAGATCGACTGGCAGACGATGAGGTCGAGCCGGCCGCAACTCGCTGGGAACGCCCGAACCGATGGCCACAGGTGGACAACCGGTCTCCCCTTGAAAGCCGACGTCGACCGGCGAGGCCTGCTAGGGCCGACTCTGCTGCTTTTCGGTTGATGTGGCTGGCCACGTCAGCCTTCAATTTGAGACGAAACCATTCTGCGCGCCGTCGCGGCCGACACCGTCTTCACGATGCCGGCGGCGCGAAGATTTGCGTCTTTTCTGCGTCGGCTCGCACCTTCCTGGGTGAAACCAGTAGCGGATAGGTCTGGTTCAGCAGCCAGGGCTCGAGCAGGTTCAAATAGAAGGGACTGCCCGGTACGGCGCTTTCGCCGCCCGGCAGGCTGGACACCGCCTTGAGCTTTCGGCGTCCGAACTCGGCGACGAAACGACCGGTCGGTCCCAAGTTGAACATGAAGGCATCGCTGCCGGGGGTCTCGATATTCATGGCCGGACTGCCGACGTCCACCGTCTCGAAGCCGCCGTCGGTCGGAATCCCGTCGAGGTCGTCCAGGGGCGGCGGGAAGAAACCGAACCCCGGCGGCACGTTGAACACGCTGCCCAGGATATTCGCGAACACGATGCGATGCAGCCGGCCCCAGCGGTAGTCGTCCTGGTCGAGGGAGTTGTTGAAGGCCGCCTTGAAACTGTCGGACGCCAAGCGATCGAGCGCGTCGGCCAAGCTCCTCAGGATCGCGATATCGCGGCGGGTGGCGGGATCCGCGTCACTCGGACCGGGAAAGAAATCCAGTCCCGAGGCGCCCACGCCTTGATTGCCCTCGAAGGTGTCGAGTAAGTAACGCAGGGCCGTGATCCTTTCCTCCCTGACGTTGACCAAGGGCGGTAGCCCCACGCTGGCCAGGGTGGCGTCGATGGTATTGGCCGCCATCTCGCGCCGCCAGACCGAATAGATGGTCGCGGCGACGCTGTTCTCGATCTCGTCCTCGTCCAGGTCGTTCCACTCTTCGTCGTCGTCATCATCGTCATCGTCTCGGCGCGCGTCGTAGCCTTCGGGTATTCCGGTCGGCGTGGAATGGTCCCAGTCTTCCAGCCGCTCCACCGCTTCTGCCACCCTCGGGTCCGCGGCGAAGGCGGCCAGCGCGGGGTGGGCACCAGGGGACGAGGCCCGATCGAAGGCGTGCAGGATGGCCGGGGTCAGGACCTGGGCGTCGAGCATCACGACGTCGGCCTGGAGCTCGATCATGTCGGCGGGGCCGAGGCGGTCATCGTCGTCGAGCGCTTCCTCGAGCAGCCGGGTAGTTCGGCCGGCGCGGATCGAGAAATTGCGCCCGCCCCAGTTCAGATAGTAGAGGCCGCCGCCAGGACGGAAATCGTTCAGGGGATCGTTGTCCAGGCTGTTGCCGGCTTGATCGTTGTTCGAGTTGACGATGACTCCGCTGATCGGATTCTCGGTCTGCGGCATCTCTTCGAAGGGCAGAATCGCGAAGGCGGTCGCCTGTGTCGGCGGCGGGTTCTCCTCCGGGATCCATTCCTGCCCGCCGGTACCTTGGCGGATCAGGAACGGCGGCGCAACAGGGTCACCCGGTTCGGCCGCCTGCAGGTCCTCGCGCAGCGGCACCTCGCCGGAAACGAAGTAGGCGATGTTGCCCTTGCTGTCCGCGTAGGAAACGTTCTGCGACGCGAAGTCGACGAGTTGCAGGGCCGATTTGAATTCCGCCAAGTTGCGGGCGCGATTGATATCGCAGATGCCTTCGGGGTCGCGGGTCGGGCCGAACCCGATCGATTGCAGGCTGAGGGCCGTGAGTTTCCCGATTTCAGGATCGGGTTCCGGCTTGGTGATGATCGGGCCGTTGTTGCGTCGCGGGACGATCAGGACAACCTGGTCGAATTGCGGACGGACTATCCCGCCCTCGTTGGCGCTGAAGCTCTCAAGCAAGGGGATGATCGGTTCGGGCACGCCCTCGTAAAGGGTGCTCAGGCCGCTTGGCGAATTCTTGTCCTCCACGATGACTTCGACATAGGTGTCGGTTATGTCGAGCCGGCTGTTCGTGAACCCCCAGGCCAGGTGCCGGTTGTGACCGATCGCCACGCAGGGCGCACCGGGCAGGCCCCGGCCGATCACGTCGAGGCCGGGCGCGACCAAGTGCACCTGGTGGAAGATCGTCGGGGAATTGAGCGTCAAATGGGCATCGTTGGCCAGCAAAGGGCGGCCGTTGCGGATGTGCGCGCCGCTGACCACCCAGGTGTTGCTGCCACCCGCCGTTCGGCCGTCGGGCTGCAATAGACCGGGGATCCGCGGCAGACCGCGCAGCTTCTCCAGGTACCCGCGCGCCTGTTCCAGCGTCTTGGCTCCGAGACGCGGCCCGATCTCGCGCGGCTGCAAGACCTGGCGCTGCAGAGCGGCAATCTGCGCTTCTACGCCGAGGATTGGCTTGGTTTGTTCAGCGTCCGGCACGGTCGAGGCCGGATCGAAGGGCGCGCTGCGGAACAGGTCCTCGAAGAAGAGCTTCGAGCCGTCGAAACCGGCCGCCGCGCCCGCGAGCCGATAGGTCTCGAGGGTCACGGTCAGTTCGATGTCCTCCGACCCGAGAACCGACGTCTGAACGCCGAGGCCTTTGCCGATCGCGAGGCTGTCCAGCGGGCTCCAGCGGGCGACGTGCGACAGTTCCAGGACCCCGTACTCCGGCGGCAGGAGTCCGGTCGCCTCGGCAACATCGATGAAGGCGTTGACCCCGTCGCTGTAGGCCTGCAGCAGGTCCTTGAACTCCGGTGCATGGGCGTCCAGCGAGCGCCTGGCGGCCCGTTCGAAGCCGAGCGTGCGGAAGATCACGTCGGACGGCAGCGCGGCCTTGCCGAGCAGCTCTGCCGTGGTGCCGGCGACCTGCCGTCGAAAAAGATCCATCTGGAAAAGACGGTCTTCGGCGTGCACCCAACCCTGCATGAAGACGACATCGTGGTCGTTCTTGGCAAAGATATGCGGAATCCCGTTGGAATCCCGCACCACGGTGACCGGCGCTTCGAGACCGGGCAGGATCGTCTCGGCCTGCGCCGTTAGCGAGACGACCAAAAGGAACACCGACAACAGCGTTCGGTTCAAAGTCCTCATCACGCCCCCCTTTCCAACTTATTGCTTGCTGAGTCCGAGACCTTTGCGCGGACTCTGCGAGCTCCAGTATCGATTCCGGAGTAGTTCGATTTATCAGGCTATTGGCTAATTGTAGCCAGCTTATACAATCAGAGGTATAAGAACCTCTTCCTACGACTCATGGAAATTCATCTTCGGTCAAATTCAAAGGTTCACGCGGGAAGAGCTTCCATTGCTGGTGAGGATTCTGAATGTTCAAGCTCAGTGTCCAAATGCGGTTGATGGAAGCAGGTCCTTCTCCGTCACCGACTGATACCATACACTTACGGAAACCGAGCCGAGCGGTCGTCCCAAGCTCTGATGTCTGAATTTGGAGGTTGACCGGACCTGCCGAGAGCATGGTGTGGAGGGCAAGGCATAGCCGAGGCTGTCGAAAAGGTCCTTTGAGCGGCTCGGCGTGCCGTGATTCTTTGCGTCTGCGGGCGGCGTGAGAGGATCGGGGCGATAATGGGTAAGCCGGTCGGTCGGCAGGACCGTGTTTTCTACGAGTTCGATCTTGAAGAGATCGTTCCGGCCGATCATCCCTTGCGCAAGATCGATGCGGTTCTGGACCTGAGCTGGCTGCGCGGCGAGATGAAGGAGACTGTCCGATTAGGTGTGTAAGCGAGTGGTGTGCTTCGATCCTGTAAGGAGGAAGCACGATGAAAGAGATTCGCAAGGAGCTGCTGGACGCCCTGCTGGAAGGCTACGAGGGTCCGGAGGACCTGCTGGGCGATGAAGGTCTTCTGAAGAGCCTGCAGAAGGCCTTGATGGAGCGGGCCTTTGGAGCGGAGCTGACCGCGCATCTGGGCTATGAGAAGGGCGATCCGACTGGTCGCGGCAGCGGGAATAACCGCAACGGCCACGGCCGGAAGCGGGTTCTGACGGAGAGCGGGTCGGTCGATGTTGCGGTGCCCAGGGACCGCAACGCCAGCTTCGAGCCACAGCTGGTCAGGAAGGGTCAGAGCCGGCTTCCCGGCTTCGACGAGAAGGTAATCTCGCTCTATGCCCGGGGCATGACCCAGCGCGAGATCCGCGGCCACCTCGAGGAGCTCTACGCGATCTCGGTCTCCCCGGACCTGATCAGCCGGGTGACCGATGCCGTGCTCGAGGAGGTCAAGGCCTGGCAGACCAGACCGCTGGATCCGGTCTATCCCGTGATCTTCTTCGACGCCCTGCGGGTCAAGATCCGCGATGAGGGGGCGGTCAGGAACAAGGCGGTCTATCTGGCGATCGGCATCCGCCTGGACGGCACCAAGGAGATCCTGGGGCTGTGGATCGAGCAGAGCGAGGGCGCCAAGTTCTGGCTGCGGGTGATGAACGAGCTCAAGGCCCGAGGCATCAAGGACTGCCTGATCGCGGTGGTCGACGGCCTCAAAGGCTTCCCCGAAGCGATCAACGCGGTCTTCCCGGAGACCCAGGTCCAGACCTGCATCGTCCATCTGATGCGCTACGGCCTGTCCTTGTGCGCCTACAAGGACCGACGCCAGGTGGCCAAGGACATGAAGGCGATCTACCGGGCCGAGACGGTCGAGGCCGCGGCCGACCGCCTGGTGGAGTTCGAGCAGCTCTGGGGCGCCAAGTACCCCTCGATCGTCGCCGGCTGGCGCTGCCACTGGGAGGAGATCATCCCGATGTTCGCCTTTGCTCCGGAGATCCGGCGCCTGATCTACACCACCAATGCCATCGAGAGCCTGCACCGCGGCCTGCGCAAGATCATCAAGACCAGGGGCCACTTCCCCAACGATCAGGCGGCCGGCAAGCTGCTGTTCCTGGCCCTCAGGAACATCGAGAAGGGATGGAAGGCCGCCCCCAAGGAGTGGCTGCCAGCGCTCAACCAGTTTGATATCCTGTTCGGAGAAAGACTGCGAGGCGAGACCTGAACCAAATCGCGCATCGCTCACATACACACTTCATCGGACACTCCCAGATGAAGCCGAAATGCTGTCCCAACGCCCCGGGTTCCGCGCGACCCCAACGAAGCAGCGCGCGACTATACCCGCGCTTTGATGGAGACCGAGGCTTACGCGGCCTCCCGCGGCGAACGCAAGAAGATTGAAACCCTCTTCGGCGAGGTCAAACACGTCCTCGCCCTCGCACGGCTCCGCTTGCGCGGCCTCACCGGCGCGAGAGACGAGTTCTTGCTCACCGCGACCGTCCAGAACCTCAAACGCCTGGTCAAGAACACGAGCATACCGCCGCCTCAGGCCATCGCCGCGTGACCCTTGCCCCAATCCCTATCGCCATGGATCGACAAAGCTGAAGCGCCTCGGCCAAATCCGAGGTGCCAAGAAAACGTCCGCTGTTACTAACAGCGGACACCCGAAATCGGTCTCAATCGGACTTCTTCAACACTCTCGGCTAAAACTGATCGTCCGGATTTGCCCTCGTCCTGGTCCGGAATGGATCTCTGAGCGGAAGTCTTGGGCGATTTGGATCGGTTACCGTTGATGGTGGATGTTGGTGACCTGGCAGCCGGAGGGTGAGCCCGACACCGTTGCGGACGGCTCAGGCGGGTGAGGTGCCAGCGAAGGGTTGGTCGAGGGCGCGTTCGACCGGTTCAAGATGATCCGGGCCCTGTGACCCAGCGCTCCCGGACACCCGAGTCGAAGGCGTGACGGTCGCGCAACGCCGATGAATCGCAGCCGGGTCACCCGTGTGGACCGGCACCAGGAGCAGCGGGTCACGCGGCCGCCGGATAGGCGCGCCGGTGGGCCGGCCTTTGGCTCAGGCGGTCGTAGTAGGCTTCGAGGACCGGATGGTCGCCGAGCAGGCCGTTGAACCGGGCCATGAAGCAGCTGTGGCCGACCAGGATGTCCGCGCCCGAGAACTGCGAGCCGAGCAGATAGTCGCGGTCGTCGAGCGCCGCGGAGAGGATCTCGGCGCGGGTCGCGAAGTCGCGCCGGCCGCGCTCGGCGAGCCCGGGGTCGTGCGGCGTGCCGGGCGGGCGCATGTGGGTCAGCGGCCGCAGGGTGTTGTCGAAGACCATCATGACCGCCGGGTCCAGCTCGGCGCAGGCGAAGACGCTCCACTGATAGTAGAGGGCGCGCGCCGGGCTGCCGGGCGCGGGCGCCAGGTCTTTCTCGGGGTGTTCGTCGATGAGCTGCAGCACGATCGCGACCGACTCGAAGATCGTGTATGCCTCGGTCCTGAGGGCCGGGACCGCGCCCAGGGGATGGAGGGCGCGGTAGGCTTCGGAGTCCTGCTGCTTCCCCGGAAGGTCGACGACCCGGGAGGTGTAGGCGATCCCCAGCTCCTCGAGCGCCCACTTCGCCCGCTGCGATCGCGTCGGCGGCCATTCGTAGAGTTCGATCATGCGCCCGTCCTTCCCTTTCGGTTTCGCCCTGCCGTCTCGGACCTCGGCCGTCCGGCTCGGGACAGAATGCGCGTTGCGTCGAAGCGGATGAAGTCCGCAAATTCGGCGCAAGCTGCGGCATAATCACCGCAGGTTTCCGGTTTTGGGCCGGCAGCGCGGCGCAGAAGCACGCAGAGCCGGCCCGGTCGCGAGGAAAGCACGCATGGATTGGGACGATCTCAGGGTCTTCCTGGCGGTGGCCCGCGGCGGTTCGGTCCGCGCCGCGGCGCGGCTGCTGCAGGTCGACAACACCACGGTGTCGCGGCGGATCCGGGGCTTCGAGGCGCGGCTCGGCGCCCGCCTCTTCGACCGCACCCCCGCCGGCTACGCGATCACCGCGGCCGGCGAGCAGACCCTGGCCGCCGCCCGGCGGATCGAGGCGGAGGTCCAGGGGGTCGAGCGCCTGGTCCTGGGCCGCGACGCGCGGCTCAGCGGCGACATCGTGTTCACCGCGCCGGACAGCGCCCTGCTCGGCCTGCTGATGCCCGACCTGGTCGCCTTCATGGACCTCTATCCCGAGGTCACCCTGGAGCTCGACATGTCGCTCGAGACCGCGAACCTCTCGGCGCGCGAGGCCGACGTCGCGCTGCGGGCGACGCGCCGCCCGCCGGAGCACCTGATCGGCCGCAAGGTCGCGCGCATTGCCCAGGCGCCCTACGCGACGCCGGACTACCTCGCGACCCGGGATCCGGCGCGCGATCCGGCCGCCGCGCGCTGGATCGGCTGGCACGACCACGTCCCTCACCCCGACTGGGTGCGCGCCGGTCCGCTGCCCGACACCCCGGTGCGCGGCCGCATCCCCAGCGACGTCTGCCAGCTCGAGGCGGCCAAGGCCGGCGCCGGCATCGCCCTCCTGCCCTGCTACCTGGGCGACGCCGAGCCGACCCTGGTCCGCGTGCCGCCGGGCCGGACCCAGGGCAACCACGAGTACTGGCTGCTGACCCACAAGGACCTGCTGGCGACCGCGCGCATCCGCACCTTCTGGGCCTACCTGCTCGAGATCCTGGAACGGCAGAGGCCCCTGATCGAGGGCGAGCGCCCGCGGCCGGCCGGTGCCGAGACCGCGCCTGAATAGGGCTTTGCCCGCCTCAGAGGATGTCGATGCCCATCACCTGCAGGCCGAAATAGAGCGCAGCGGCGTGGATGCCGAGGGTCAGGACATAGCCGAGGCCGAGGACGCTGGCGCCGGCCGCGCTCATCGGGCGGGCCTCGGGCGCCTCCTCGCCCAGGTACCAGGCCTGGAGCGCCCCCAGGCCCAGGATCCCGGCCAGAATGTAGTCGCCGGCGTAGCCGAGGCCCAGGATCCCGAGGCCGGTCACGGCGAGCAGGATGCGGCGCGCCCAGCTGGCGCCGAAGGACTGCAGGAAGGCGCGCAGGATCTGGCCGCCGTCGAGCGGCAGCACCGGCACCATCTGCAGCAGGTTCAGGGCGCCGATGGCGGTGGCGATCGCGACCGCCCCCAGGGCCAAGGCCATCTTCACCTGCGCGCCCAGGTCCGCGACCGGGCCCGATGGGGCGGCCATGAAGGCGGCCATGTCGGGCACGCCCAGGGCCCAGGCCGCCAGCAGCAGGGCCAGGGCCGGCAGGGCGCTCAGGCCCGGGCCCATAAGCGCGCAGAAGGCGTCGTCGAAGAGGGTCCGGTGCGGATGGTTGGCGACGGCCACGCCGCCGAAGAAGGGAATCAGCAGCAGCTTGGGCGCCGGCTGGCCGGTCAGGCGCATGGCCAGCCAGTGGCCGAACTCGTGGATCACCAGGATCCCGGCGATCAGCAGCGCGCCGGCCCAGCCGAACAGCAGGGCGAAGCTGACCAGGGCGACGGCGGAGAGCGCCAGGCTGGTCCAGAAGGCCCGGCCCTTGGAGATCTCCGGGGCGAGGCCGCCGCCCTCGCAGAAGCGCTGGAGTCGGCCCAGGTAGCGGCGATGGTGGCGCCAGAGATGGAGCAGTTGCCAGAGGCTGGCGATCTCGCCGGAGAACCCCAGCGACACCAGCGTGCCGTCGGGCCGCGCTTCGAGCTCCAGGGTCTCGCGGTGGGCTTCGCCGAAGGGATAGGGCCGGCCGTCGATCTCGCTGTGCCGCAGCTCCGAGCGCGCCGGTCTCTGCTCGTTCAGCGACTGGTAGCGCAGGGTCATGAGGTGCGTGCCGTGGCCGCCGCTGCCGTCGACGACGAGTTCCCAGGTCACCGGCAGGCCGTCCAGCCTCCTGACCGAATGGATCTCGCGGTGGAAGGCCGCGTGGGCCTCGGTCTCGGCCCCGGGGTGGTAGACGTCCCAGATGGCCTCCGGCGGGGCGGCGATCAGGCGGCGCAGGACGAAGCGCCACTCGCGGCGATAGGGCCACGACAGGACGATGGCCGCGGCGATCATCGCCGACAGCCCGGCCCAGATGACGTTCGCGGTGAGGGCCTCGCCCATGATCTCGCTTTCCACGCCGCCAGGTTGCGCGCCCCGAGTCTGGCGGCCGGGCCTTAACGCTGCCTGAATCCTCGGCGGCCGGCATTCGGCGCAAATCCGACCGACTGCGTCCGGGCCAAGGGCGGCCGGATCTGCTAAGAGCCCTGGCGATGCGGATCCTGATCCTGACCTTCGGCTCGCGCGGCGACGTCCAGCCCTACGTCGCCTTGGGCGCCGCGCTGCGGGGCCGGGGCCACGCCGTCACCGTCAGCACCGGGCGCGGCTTCGAGGCCATGATCGAGGCGGCGGGCCTGGCGGCGGCGCCGCTTTCGGCCGACATCCGCGGCCTGCTCGAGACCGAGGAGATCAAGGCGGCGCTGCACTCCTTCGCCGGCAAGCTCCGCGCCTGGCGCGCCTCCCGGGCGATGATGCGCCGGCAGCTCGACGACATGTGGCAGGTCGCCCAGGCGATTGCCCCCGAGCTCGTCGTCTACCACCCCAAGGCCTTCGGCGCGCCGCTTCTGGCCATTGCGCTCGACTGCGTCGCGGTGCCTGGCTTCCTGCAGCCGGCCTACGTGCCGACCCGCGCCTTCCCCAACCTGATCTTTCCCGTCGCCGGGCTCGGCGCGCTCGGCAACCGGCTGAGCCATACGCTTGCCCACGCGTTGATGCGCCTCGGCACCGGGCTGGTCCTGCGCGACTGGCGCCGGCGCCGGCCGGAGCTCGCGGGCCTCGGGCCGGCGGACCCGGTCGAGGGCCACGATCCGCGCGGCCCCGGCGTGCTGCGTCTCCACGCCCACAGCCGCCACCTCGTCCCGCCGCCGCCGGACTGGGGCGCGCGCGAGCGGATCACCGGCTACTGGTTCACCGCGCCCGACGAGGCCTGGCGGCCGCCCGAGGCCCTGGCCCGCTTCCTCGCCGCCGGCCCGCCGCCGGTCTACGTCGGCTTCGGCAGCATGCCGGCGGACGACGCCGGGCGGATCACCCGGAACGTCCTCGAGGCCCTGGCCCGCGGCGGCCAACGCGGCCTGCTGGCGACCGGCTGGGGCGGCCTCGCGGCCGAGCCCCGCGCGGAGGGGGTGCTGGCGATCGAGGCCGCGCCCCATACCTGGCTCTTCCCGCGCTGCGCGGCGGTGGTCCACCACGGTGGCGCCGGCACCACCCACGAGGCCCTGCGCTGGGGCCGGCCGCAGGTCGTCTGCCCGGTCTTCGGCGACCAGCCCTTCTGGGGCCGCCGAATCGCGGCCCTCGGCGCCGGCCCCGCGCCCCTGCCGCAGAAGCGCCTGACCGCCGCCGCCCTGGCCGCCGCCCTCTCGACGGCCGCGGATCCGGCGGTGGTCGCCCGTGCCGAGGCCCTCGGGGCCGAGCTACGCGCCGAGCCTGGCGTGGCCGCCGCGGCCGAGCTGCTCGAGGGCGTCGGGGCGCGGGCCGGCCGGCGCCCGGGGTGACCGCCGCCGTCAGCTGCCCTTGCCCTTTGCCGGGACCCGGGCGTCGGGCGATCCCTCGGGCGGGTAGTCCAGGGTGCCGGCGAGCGCCTCCCGCCCGGGCTTTGGGAACTCGGGGAAGGGCAGCTCGCCGGCCGCCCGCCAGCGCGCGACCTGCGCCTCGGCCGCCCGGCCGCGCTCATCGTCCAAGCCGCCGTCGCGGGCCAGGTAGGCGGTGGTCGAAGGGAAGGCGAAGCCGGTGCCCGAGGATTCGACGATCTCGACGATCCGCAGGTAGAGGTCCTCGCGGATGGCGTGGAACTCCTCCCAGTCCCGGGTCAGGGCGTAGACCCGGACCTGGACGTCGAGCGAGGAGGCGCCGAAGCCGGCGAGCCGGATGCGGATGGTCTCGCCGTGGACCTTGGGATGCGCCAGGCACATCTCGCGCAGCTTGGCCAGGACGAAGCGCAACTGGTCGGGCGAGGTCTCGTAGCGCAGGCCGACCAGCGCCTCGATCAGCCGGCGGTCGCAGCGGCTCCAGTTCACCAGCTGCATGTCGACGAACTGGGCGTTGGGCACCGAGATCACGGTGCGGTCCAGCGCCCGGATCTTGGTCGAGCGCATGCCGATGGATTCTACGACGCCGATCTTGTCCCCGAAGCTGCAGAAATCGCCGACCCGCACCGGGCGGTCGGCGTAGAGGATCACGCCGCCGATCAGGTTCTCCAGGGTCGGCCGTGCGGCCAGGGCCACGGCGAGGCCGCCGACGCCCAGGCCGGCCAGCAGCGGCACCACCGGCAGGCCGACCCGGTCGGCGCCGAACAGCACGACGCCGATGGCGCTCAGGCCGCCGAGGACGCGCAGGCTCATCCGGACCATGCTGGCGTCCAGGCTCGCGGCGTCGATTCGCGGCGACGCGATGCTGGTCTCGGCGATCACGTTGGCGACGACGATCACGGTCCAGGCCGCGACGATGGCGATCAGCCCCTCGAAGGCGATCACGACGGCGACCAGGACGCCGCCGGTGACGTTGAGCTGCTCGTCGACGAAGAGGCGAAAGACGGCGAAGCTCGCCAGCGTCACCGACGGAACGACGAGTCGCCGCCAGCTGCGTCGCAGCGCGGAGATCGGCACGGCCCGGCGCCGCAGCCAGCGGTTGACGCCGAGGGGGAGCAGAATCGCGAGCAGCACCGACAGGCCGAGCCCGAACCATTGCCAGAGGGTCTGGCCCCAGTGCAGTTCGGTGGCCCAGGGCGGCAGGTTCTGGACCCAGGACAGCCATTTCGGCGGTAAGAGTTGGCCCGGCGTGGCGATGTAGAACTCGTAGATCCCCGCGGTCTCCGTGGTCCGGTAGGGAAGGTCGCGGACCTTCTCGTAGAACTCCGGCAGGCGTTCGACCGTCTGGGAAGTGAAAAGGAACTCGCCGGCCCGGGGGCCGTCCTCGACTCGGGCGATCTCGATCTCTGTCTCCGGGATCCGCCAGCGGGTCAGGCCTTCGGTCTTCATCGCCTCGGCGTCGGGTACCGTCTCCAGGGGCGGCAACTCGATCCGGTCCAGCACCTCCTTCAGCAGGAGGCTCGATTCGATGCGCAGGTCTTCGAGCCGGGCCTGAGGGATTTCGCTGAGATCCATGGTGTTGGCCGCGCGCTGCCCGAGCGTCCGCGCGCGCGCGAGCCCCTCCTCCACGGGCTCGCTCGCGAAGAGGCCAGGCGTCGCCTCGTTTAGGCTGATCGCCGCCTTCCACAACTGGATCGCCTTGAGGCTGTCCTCGAGGAAGGTCTCCAGCGTCGCCCGCGGGCTCGAGGTGTCCGAGGGTGCCAGGGGACCGCTTTCCTCGGCCGACGCCGCGACCGGCGCCAGGGCGGCGAGCGAAACCGAGATCGCGGCGACCAGAAACGTGAAGGCCCGGCCGGTCGGCGCGTTGCGCCGGCGCGCCGCGGAACGCGCGCCGGCCGACCGCTCTGTGCAGCTCTGTCTCATGCGAATCGACGCGGACCGATCTTTGCTCGGCCAAACCCTAGCTCCAAAGTCCCCGAAAGCAAGCGCTGCACGCAGGGGCGCTCGGCGGCGCCTGATCGGAAAACCGGATCACGGGGCGGGCGTTCATCGATTTCAAAAGCCGGGTGTGGGTCCCGACCTGTCGAACACGTAACGCCCGACTTAAGAGCTCTTCGCAGAGGGACCCGACAATGAACGAAATGACCCCGCCGCAGGCCGCCGATCTGACCGGCCTGACCCAGCAATCCCCCAACGCCGTGCCGATTACGGTCGCCTTCGGCGACGGCATCGGGCCGGAGATCATGCGCGCCAGCCTCCGCGTGCTCTTGGCCGCCGGCGCCGAGATCGCGGTCGAGCCGATCAGCATCGGCGAGCAGGTCTACCTGGCCGGCAACTCCGCTGGCATCGATCCCCAGTCCTGGGACAGCCTGCGCCGCACCAAGGTCTTCTACAAGGCGCCGATCACCACGCCCCAGGGGGGAGGCTACAAGAGCCTCAACGTCACCGTCCGCAAGTCCCTCGGGCTCTTCGCCAACGTCCGGCCCTGCACCGCCTACGCGCCCTTCGTCGCGACCCGGCACCCGGGCATGGACGTGGTCGTGATCCGCGAGAACGAGGAGGACCTCTACGCCGGCATCGAGCACCGCCAGACCGACGAGGTCGTGCAGTGCCTGAAGCTGATCTCGCGCCCGGGCTGCGAGAAGATCGTCCGCTACGCCTTCGAGTACGCCGTGGCCCACGGCCGCCGCAAGGTCACCTGCTTCACCAAGGACAACATCATGAAGCTGAGCGACGGCCTGTTCCACAAGGTCTTCGACGAGGTCGCCGCCGACTACCCGCAGATCGAGAACGAGCATTGGATCGTCGACATCGGCGCCGCCAAGCTGGCCGACACGCCCGAGGCCTTCGACGTCATCGTGGTGCCGAACCTCTACGGCGACGTGCTCTCCGACGTCGCGGCCCAGATCGCCGGATCGGTCGGCCTGGCGCCTTCGGCCAACATCGGCGCCCAGGGCGCGATGTTCGAGGCGATCCACGGCTCGGCGCCGCGCCGCGCCGGCCAGGACCTCGCCAACCCCTCGGGCCTGCTGCTCGCCGGGGTCATGATGCTGCACCACATCGGCCAGTCCAGGGTCGCCGAGAAGGTCCACAACGCCTGGCTCAAGACCATCGAGGACGGCCTCCACACCTACGATATCTTCGATGCGCAGGCCTCCAGCATGAAGCTTGGCACCGAGGCCTTCGCCGACGCGGTCATCGCCCGGCTCGGCGAGGCGCCGGAGACCCTGGCCCCGGTGCGCAGCGGCGGCGCGGCCAAGGCCTTCGCGGTGCCCGAGGCGCAGAGCCGGCCGCCGGCCAAGAAGGACCTGGTCGGCATCGACGTCTTCGTGCACTGGTCCGAGCGCGATCCGGTGGCCCTGGCGGCGGCCATGCAGGCGGCCCAGAACGGCGCCTACAAGCTCGCCATGGTCACCAACCGGGGGGTCAAGGTCTGGCCCGACGGTCTGCCCGAGACCTTCTGCACCGACCACTGGCGCTGCCGCTACCTGGCCGAGTCGGGCAAGCAGCTCAACAAGGCCATGGTGGTCGAGCTGCTCGGCAACCTGGCCAAGCAGGGCGTCGACTTCGTGAAGACCGAGCACCTCTTCACCTTCGACGGCGAGGCCGGGTACTCGCTCGGCCAGGGACAGTAGCCGGCCCCGACCGACCCTCTCCGGGCCCGGCGCGGCCCTGTGCGATGCTCTCGCGCAGGGCCGTTTTCCTGCCCTGCGCCCGGGACTTTCACCTGATTTTCATCTCGCTTTCAAAATCTGTTCACCCGGGCGTCAGGATACCGAAAGAGCCTGACCCCCAAATATCTAGAACTACATAAGATTAACCGGATGGTCGGGGCCCCCGCGTCCCCCGGGCCACGGGAAAGAGGGGATGGAGAGATGAGTCGCCTGGCGCCCGGTTTTGTGGTTGTCTGCGCCGGCATTGCGCCGCTTGGGGCGTGGGATCTGGCTTGGGGTAGGCGATGAACTACCGGACCAAGTTGCTGCTGGCCTTTGGGGTCCTGATCTGCCTGACGATCGCGCTGACCGCGCTGTCGAACTGGGGCGGCCGCCAGGTGCAGGTCCACATGGAGCGCTCGCGCCTGGCGCACGACGTGCTCGAGGGCCACCTGCGCCTCTCCAGCCACACCTATCAGCTCTTCAAGCAGCTGGCCGACGCCCTGCTGGTCGGCGATCAGGACCTCGGCCGCGGCGAAAAGGAGCTGCGCGAGAAGCTCGAGGCCGACATCGCGTCGCTCCGCAACATGATCGCCTACGAGGTCGCCTTCGTCGACGAGGACGAGCAGGAGGGCGAGCGCGAGGAGCTCTACACGCTCTCGCTGATCGAACGCCAGATCGACCGGGCGCTGATCGAGTTCGCGGAGGTCCGGAACCTCCGGGACGTCGGCGAGCGCGGTAGGGCCTGGATCAAGCTGAACACCCTGCTGGAGCAGAGCATCGACGGCAGCTTCAACGCCCTCCTGGAGGAGGCCATCGCCGAAGAGCAGCGCGAGGTCGCCGAGGCCGACGCCGAGGGGCGGGCCGTGATCCGGCAGGTCAACCTGGTGGTCGACGTCTTGGCCGCCATCGCCATCGCCGTCGGGTTGGTCTGCGCCTTCCTGCTGCTGCGCGGCCTGCGCCGGCCGATGGCGGCGTTGCTCGCCGGGACGCGGGCCCTGCGCAAGGGTGACCTGACCCATCGCATCGAGCTGGCCAGCGCCGACGAATTCGGCGAGCTGGCCCGCAGCTTCAACCGCATGGCCGGCGAGCTGGAATCGAACAAGCGCGACCTGGAGGCGGCCAAGGCCGACCTGGAACGGGCCGTGACCGCGCGCACCGCCGAGCTGCGGGAGGCCAACGCCGCCCTGGAGAAGGCCGACCAGATACGCCGCCGCTTCTTCGCCGACATCAGCCACGAGCTGCGCACGCCGCTGACCATCATCCGCGGCGAGGCCGAGATCGGCTTGCGCGGCCACGACAAGGCGGTCGAGGAGTACAAGGGCACCCTGCAGCGGGTCCTTGAGCAGGCCGAGCACACCGGGCGCCTGGTCGACGACCTGCTCTTCGTGGCCCGGCAAAACGCCGGCGAGACCCGGATGTCGCGCCAGGCCGTCGCCCTGCAGGAGATCGTCGAGAGCGTCTGCGGCGACGCCGAGGTCCTGGCCGAGAAGCGCGGTGTTTCCGTCACCCTACAGCAGGAGGTTGCCGAGGCCGTGGTCTCCGGCGATCCGGGCCGGTTGCGGCAGCTCTTCTTGATTTTGGTCGACAACGCGATCCGCTACAGCGAGGCCCGGGGCGAGGTCGGCATCTTCATGGGCGCCGCGCCCAAGGGCGTGATCGTGCGCATCGCCGACGGCGGTATTGGCATCGCCCCCGACGAGCTGGAGCGGATCTTCGAGCGCTTCTACCGCGGCGACAACGCCGGCGAGCACCACGCCGACGGCACCGGCCTCGGCCTGCCGGTCGCCAAGGCCATCGCCGACGCCCACGGCGGCGAGCTGGTCATCGACAGCCAGCTCGGCGAGGGCACGACGGCCAGCGTCTTTCTGCCGACCGTGCGCAAGCTGAGGGCCGTGGCGTGAACGTCCTTCTGGTCGAGGACGAGCGACGGGTCGCCGACTTCATCGAGCGCGGGCTCAAGGCCGAAGGCTTCGGAGTCACGGTCGCCCGCGACGGTCTGGACGGCCTCGACCTGGGCCAGGAGAGCGACTTCGACGTCATCGTCCTCGACCTCATGCTGCCCAAGCTGCACGGCCACCAGGTCTGCGAGCAGCTCCGCCACGGCGGCGTGCGGACCCCGATCCTGATGCTGACCGCGATGGACGAACTCGACGAGCGGGTCAAGGGCCTGAAGCTCGGCGCCGACGACTACCTGACAAAGCCCTTCGCCTTCGACGAGCTGCTGGCCCGGCTCGAGGCTCTGGTCCGGCGCGCCGGCAACTTCGAGAAGCCGCGCGAGCGGGTCGCCTGCGGCGCCCTGGTCTTCGACCGGGAGTCCATGATCGTAACCTGCGGCGAGGCGCGCCTCGACCTGACGGCAAAGGAGGTTGCGATCCTCGACCTCTTCCTCGGCGCCCCCGGCAAGGTCTTCTCCCGCCAGCGCATCCTCTCCGCCGTCTGGGGCTACGACTCCGATCCCCTGACCAACGTGGTCGACGTCTACGTCGGCCGGCTGCGTCGCAAGCTCGGCTCCGGACCCGAGGTCCCGGCCATCGAGACCGTGCGCGGCCACGGATACCGCCTGGACAAGCCCGCCTGACCCGACGCCGGCTGCCGCCGGCCCGGAATCCCTGCTAATGTTTACCGTATCATTTGGGTGCTGGGGCGGTGGCGATGTTCGAATCCCTGGAGCTGGCGCACGAGATCGGCAAGGCCGAGTACGAGGCGGAGGAGCCGCTGCTGCGCGGCCGGCTGATCGACGCCCAGTTCGACCTGCTCGAGTCCGGGGACTTCCCGGTCATCCTCCTGCTTTCCGGCATCGACGTCCTCGGCCGCAGCGCCGCGGCGAAGCAGCTCCTGAGCTGGATGGATTCCCGGCACATCTGGCCCTACGCCGAGATGCGGCCCAGCGAGGAGGAGCGGGACCGGCCGCGCCTCTGGCGCTTCTGGCGCGCGCTGCCGCCCAAGGGCCGGATCGGCATCTTCCTCAACGCCTGGTACGACGGACCGATGCGCGACTACTTCCTCGGCCGCATCGGCCGCGGCCGCTTCCGGGATCGCATCGAAGAGGGCCTGCGCTTCGAGCGGCTGCTGGCCCAGGACGGCGCGCTCATTCTCAAGGCCTTTCTCTTCCTGCCGAAGAAGCAGAGCCTTAAGGAGCATAAGAAGCTCAAGAAGGCCGGGACCGCGGCCTGGAAGCTCTCCGAGGACGAGGCCGAGCTCGGCAAGGCCTTCGCCAAGCGCTACGACGAAGCCATCGAGATCATCGAAGGGCTGGTGAGCGCGACCAGCGCCGCCCACGCGCCCTGGATCCCCATCGCCAGCGCCGATGCGCGCTACCGCGACCTGACCCTCGGCCGGACCCTGGCCGACGCCGTGCGCGAGCGCCTGGCGGGTGCGGCGCCGGCGATCCCCAGCATCGGCACCAGCACCCTGGGCAGCGGCAGCGGCCCGAACATCCTCGACTCCCTGGACCTCGGCCGCGCCCTGGAGCGCGACGACTACCGCGCCCGGCTCAAGGAAGAGCAGCGCCGCCTGACGGCCTTGACCCTGGGCCGCAAGTTCGAGAGCCGCGCCCTGGTCGCGGTCTTCGAAGGCAACGACGCCGCCGGCAAGGGCGGCAGCATCCGCCGCGTGGTCCAGGCCCTGGACCCGCGGCTGACCCGCGTCATCTCCGTCGCCGCGCCCAGCGACGAGGAGAAGGCGCAGCCCTATCTCTGGCGCTTCTGGCGCCACGTCCCCAGGCACGGACGGATCACCGTCTTCGACCGCTCCTGGTACGGCCGGGTCCTGGTCGAGCGGATCGAGGGCTTCGCCTCCAGGCACGACTGGATGCGCGCCTACGACGAGATCCGCTTCTTCGAGGAGGAGCTGACCGAGGCCGGCATCGTCGTCGTCAAGTTCTGGCTCGCCATCGACAAGAAGGAGCAGCTGCGCCGCTTCAAGGAGCGCGAGAAGATCGGCTACAAGCGCTACAAGATCACCGAGGAGGACTGGCGCAACCGCAAGAAATGGAACGCCTACCGGCAGGCGGTCCACGACATGGTCGACCGCACCAGCACGACCGCCGCGCCCTGGACCCTGGTCGAGGCCAACGACAAGTACCACGCCCGGGTCAAGGTCGTGAAGACCCTCGCCGACCGCCTCAAAGCCGAGCTCTGAACCCGGCGTCTGCGCCCTCATCCAGCTCCGGCTAAGGCTCGGCCCCCGGCCTCGCCAAGCCTCCACATCCCTCTCCCCAGGGAGAGGGAGGGGCCCGGCGCGAAGCGTCGGGAGGGTGAGGGGTCAGGCCCACCGCTGCGACTAAATCGGCCATCTGAACGTCACCCCGCGCCGAGGGCGCGCCTCTACTGCGCCACCGTCCGGCGGTAGAGGTGCCAGGTTGCGTGGCCCAGGATCGGCAGGACCACCACCAGCCCCAGGAACAGCGGCAGCGAGCCGAGCACCAGGCCGCCGGCGACGATCAGGCCCCAGGCGGCGGTGGCCAGCGGGTTGGCGGCGGCGACCCGCACCGAGGTCCCGATCGCGGTGCCGATCCCGACGTCCCGGTCGAGCAGCAGCGGGAAGGACACCACGCTGGTCGCCAGCACCAGCAGGGCGAAGAGGAAGCCGACCCCGATCCCGACCGCGATCATGGTCCAGCCGGCCTCGGTCCCGAGGACCTCGCCGATGAAGGCGGCGAGGGAAGCCGGCGGCTCGGGCCCCAGGGTGTTCAGGTAGATCACCTGCGCGGCGACCAGCCACAGCAGGAAGATCGCCAGCAGGATCAGGCCCAGCACGACGATGGCGCCGAAGGCGGGTGCCGCGATCACCCCGAAGGCCTCGCTCCAGCTCGCCTTGCCGCCCTGCTCGCGGCGCCGGCTCATCTCGTAGAGCCCGACCGCGGCCACCGGTCCGAGCAGCGCGAAGCCCGAGGCGACCGGGAACAGCAGCGGCAGAAGGTCGTGGTCGAAGGCCAGGCGCGCCAGGACCAGGCCGATGATGGGATAGATCAGGCAGAGGAAGACCACGTCGGTCCGGCAGGCGGCGAAGTCGGCCATGCCCCTGCGCAGGACCTCGCTCAGGTCCTCCAGCCCGATCCGCCGGACCGTCAGCGGCCCGGCCTCGGCGCCGGCTTCGCTCCCGCGCAGGGCACGGCCCGTCGACCCGGCGTGCTGCGTCGCCCGCCGGAACTGGTCGGCGCCCCATTCGATGGGATTGCGTATGGTGGCCATGATCCTTCCTTTCGACCGTTTGCACCCTCGGTCGCGACGTCTTCATGGCCTGCCATGTCGTCCAGCCGCAGGCCCGAAGGCGCCGAGACCAGCCACGCTGTTGAGTCTACGCCCCTTGTGCGCCCCTGTCTCCTCACAACTGCGAGATGTGTGCGGGCCCGTCCCCCGCCATTGAGACGCGGCGGCGGGCGGGACCCTCGCACCCCGCGTTTGATCCCCGCACCCTCGGTGAAGGCATCCTGGGTGGCGACCTTGGCGGTCGCGCCCGATATGAACGCAAAGGGAGTCAAACGCGAAAGGAGGTGACGGCCATGGCCGATTTGGAAGGCAAGCGCGCTCTGGTCACCGGCTCGACCAAGGGGATCGGGCGGGCCATCGCCGCGGCTTTCGTCGCACAGGGGGCCCGGGCCGTGGTCCACGGCCGCGATCCGGCGGAGGTCGAGGCGGTGCGCGCGGAGATCGGCGCCGACGCCGGGGTGGCCGGCGACCTGGCGACGGCGGAGGGCTGCGCCCAGGTGATCGCGGCGCTTCCCGCGGCCGGCGAGGTCGAGATCCTGGTCAACAACGCCGGCATCTTCTCGGTCCAGGACTTCTTCGAGATCGAGGACGAGGAGTGGCTGCGCTACTACCAGACCAACGTGCTCAGCGCCATCCGCCTCTGCCGTGCGCTGATGCCGGGCATGCTCGAGCGCGGCCGCGGCCGGATCGTCAACGTCGCCAGCGAGGCCGGGCTCAGGCCCCTGCCGACGATGATCCACTACTCCATGACCAAGACCGACCTCATCGCCCTGTCGCGCGGCCTGGCCGAGCTGACCCGGGGATCCGCGGTCACGGTCAACAGCCTTCTGCCCGGGCCGACCTGGACCGCCGGCGTCGAGTCCTACTTCGAGGGCCTGGCCGCGCAGGAGGGCAAGCCGGTGCAGGAGGTGATCGACACCTACTTCCGGGCGCACGAGCCGACCTCTCTGATTCAGCGCTTCGTGACCGCCGAGGAGGTCGCCGAGGCCGCCGTCTTCCTCGCCGCCAACGGCGCGGTCAACGGCAGCGCCCTGCGCGTCGAAGGCGGCATCGTCCGCGCGCTCTGACCGGCCGCGAGAGGGGGCCGGCTGCGGAAGGCCTCGGCAATCCGGCCCCCGACGAAGTGGTTGCGTCCCGGCCCGGGCGTCATGCATGCTGCCGCGGCGCCCTATGGCGGGGCGGCGATCCGGAGCCTTGACTGCAGCCTCGCAGTCGCACTCGGCTCGCCTCGCGCAGGGGAAGGGCCTGTGCTATATCACGATTGACCTAAACTGCCTGAGGGGGGAAGTGAGATGGGCGGACGCCTACCGGACATCAACGTCGGCGGCCTGTTGGAGCAGCTCAACCTGCGTTTCGGGCCCAATGATGCGATCAAGGAGATGCTCGTCCTGCAGAAGGAGTTCGGCATCTTCTCCGAGGAGCATTCCCTAAAGCAGTCCTTCGCGCTCCTCAACCTGGCGCCGGGCAACAACTGGGCCCATCGGCGCGGCTGGTACGAGTACCTCGTCAAAGACCTCAAAGCCTGTCCCTCGGACAAGAAGGACATGAGCGGCGAGGACCGGATCATTTCGGTCCTGCAGCGCCATCTCGAGAAGGGCGAGCCCATCCCGGTCCATTTCACCACGCACGACTCGCGCAAGGACCCGCGCGTCAAGGTCTCGCCCCGGCCGAAGCTCGCCTTGACCTATTCGACCGAGAACTTCCTGGTCATCTCCCTGCCCATGACTCCGATCGAGAAGAACCGCGCCAAGCGACGAGCCAAGTCCCGCTGAGCGCGGCGCGCCGATGGAGGGCGACGCGCTGTCGAAGCTCGAGTCGGGCGTCGTCCGCTACTACACAGATCGCCTGAAGCGCTTCGGCGCCACGCCCCTGGGAGTCGATTGGAGCTGCATCGCCTCCCAGGAGTTGCGCTTCCTCCAGCTCATGAAGCTCTGCGACTTCGCGGCGCCCTTCTCGCTGAACGACGTCGGCTGCGGCTACGGGGCGCTGGTCGGCTATCTCGCCAAGCGTCACCCGGAGGCCGGGATCGACTACCTGGGCATCGACCTGGCGGCGGCCATGAAGCGCCGGGCCGAGCGGCTCTGGCGGGCCTGTCCCTGGGCCGCCTTCGTCACCGGGACCGCCAACGCCCGGGTCGCGGACTACAGCGTCGCCAGCGGCATCTTCAACGTGAAGCTGGAGCAGCCGCGGCCGACCTGGGAGCGCTTCGTCGCTCTCACCCTGGACGAGATGCACGCGGCCAGCCGCAAGGGCTTCGCCGTGAACTTCATGCTGCCGCGCGACCGGCCCCCGGACAGCGCCGCCGAGCGGGACCTCTACCGGTCGCGGCCGGAGACCTGGATACGGCACTGCGAGCGGGCCTACGGCGCGTCGGTCACCCTGCTCGACGACTACGGCCAGCCGGAGTTCACTCTTCTTGTGCGCCGCAGGGGTTCAGCTTCCTGAGCGTGAGGGCGCGTTCGCGCGTCAGGCGCTTCGAGAAGACGCTCGCGCCGGTCATCTCGATCAGTTTCTCGGCCTGGTCGAACTTGAGCGGCAGCGCCTTTTTCGGCCGCTCGCCCTGGGCGGCGACCAGGGCGGCGGAGTAGATGATCGACGCCCGGCACTCGGCCATCCGCGCGCCGCGCCGCTGGGCGAGCTCGATGGCCTGCTTGGCGACCGACACCGCCTGGCCGAAGGCCCCCGCGCCGTAGTGGCAATCGGCCAGGCTGGCCATCATCTCGGGCTCGAACTCCAGCGCGGCCTTGGCCGATTGCGCGAAGGTGACGCCTTCGGTCAGCTTGCTGGCCGCGCCGTCGAAATCCTTCTCGGCGAAGAGGGCCGCGCCCGAGCAACCCAGGGCGTAGACCTGGAGGTAGGGGTTCTGGCCCTTCTCGGCGATCTGGACGATGCGCGAGGCGTGCTCCCTGGCCAGCTCCGCATCGTCGCGAAAGCAGGCGAGATCGACGAAGGCCAGGTGCGGGATGAACTGCACCGCCGGATCGAGCAGCGACGTCTCGATCGCCAGCACCTTCTGCAGGCAGGCTTCGGCATCGTCGAACTGCCCGCGCCGGACCAGGATCCGCCCGCGCAGGCTCTGCATCCACTGTTCGACGTCGAGGCCCAGGAACTCCTCGTCGAAGGGGTCGATGGCGCGGACTCCCTGGAGCGCGCGGTCGTTCGCCTCCAGCGCTTCGGTCAGGTAGCCGGCCAGGAAGTTCGCGTGACAGAACAGGGCGTTCAAGGTGGCCAGGCGCCCCGGGTTGCCCTGGTCGCCTTCGATCGTCAGGGCCTCCTGGATGCCTGCGATGTAGTCGTCCGCCGAATAGCCGCTGGCCACCGCGATCCGCCCGTCGGCGGCCAGCAGCAGCGAGGTCATGGAGTTGTCGATCTTGCGCGCCCAGACCAGGGCCGCGTCGATGTAGGGCCGGGCCTCTTCGGCGGTCATGCCCTCGCGCCAGCCGAACATGGCGATCTGGCCGCTCGCCCGCATCCGCAGGGTGTCGTGCATCACCGTATGGGGCTGGTCGTCGAGCAGCCGGAGCACCCTGTGCCAGTGCTGCAGGGCCTGCGCGGAGGCGGCGCTGCCGATCCAGACCGCGGCCCGGGCCGCGTAGATCGCCGCGCGCGCCGGCTCGCCGGCGGCCTCGTAGTGGTGCGCGATCAGGGCGGCGAACTCGTCGAGCTTGGCGCTGTACTGGCGGATCAGGGCGACCGCCACCGCGGCATGGAGCTCGCTGCGCCGGCTCTTGAGCTGCTCGTTGTAGGCCACGTCCTGGATCAGCGGATGGCGGAAGAAGTACTCCTGGTCGGAGGACCCGAAGCGCGGCTCGATCAGCTGGGCCTGGTGCAGCCGGTCGATGATGGTCTCGATCTCTTCCCGCGGCATGCCGGCGACTTCCTCGATGATCGACAACGGGAACTCCTTGCCGATGATCGCCGCGATGTGGATGGCGTTCTTCTCCGGCGGCGCCAGGGCGTCGATGCGCGCGCCGATGATGGCCTGCACCGAGGCGGGAAGCAGGTCCTCCTCGGATCGGGGTCCCAGCCGGTAGTCGCCCTTCTCGCCGCGAATGACGCCGCGCTCGGCGAGCGACTGGACCAGCTCCTCGGCGAAGAAGGGATTGCCGCCGCAGCGCTCGACGATCCGCGCCTTGACCGCGCGCAGCTCGGCATGGTCGCCGACCAGCTGCTCGACCAGGGCGCTGGTCGGGCCCGCGTCCAGCTCGTCCAGCTGGATCTCCTCGTAGTGGGGCTGCGCCATCCAGTCCGCCGTGTAGGACCGGCGGAAGTTCACGACCAGCATCGCCTTGGTGCCGGCGATCGCGCGCACGATCGCGCCGACGAACTCCGCGCTCCCGGAGTCTAGCCAGTGCAGGTCCTCGATCAGGATGATGTAGGGCTGCTCGCCCCGCTGCCTGACCATGTGGCCGAGGATCTCGCGCAGCCGCGACTGGCGGGTTCTTTGGGTCCGCAGCGGCACCTCGACCTCGGGATCGT
This sequence comes from Kiloniellales bacterium, assembly GCA_030066685.1. Taxonomy (NCBI): domain Bacteria; kingdom Pseudomonadati; phylum Pseudomonadota; class Alphaproteobacteria; order Rhodospirillales; species Kiloniellales bacterium. The sequence goes on from JASJBF010000027.1 coordinate 101,283, forward strand.
CGATGCCGAGGAACTGGCAGAGCAGCGGGATGTCGGTCGCCGCGTCCAGGCCGGCGACCGTCGGATGCCGCTGCACGCGGTCGCGCGCCGCGGCCTGGTCCTCGGACGAGGAGAGCTCCAGGAACAGGCGCAGGAACTCCAGCACCGGCTGCAGCGGCGTCGCCTGCTTGGACACCAGGGCGCGGGCTTCCAGGACCGGGATGAAGCGCCGCCGGGACCATTCCGCGAACTCGTAGCAAAGCCGGCTCTTGCCGGTGCCGGCGGCGCCCGAGATGCCGACGACTTGCGCGTCGCCGCTTTCGCTACGCTGCAGGGCGCGCTGCAGCTGCCTGAGGTCCTCGACGCGGCCCTGGAAGGGGGTCAGGTTCATGGCCCGGAACTGCTGGCTGGCGACGGCGGGCTTGACCCCCAGCAGGGCATAGGTCTCGACCGGCTTGGAGAAGCCCTTCGCGGTCCGCGGCCCCAGGGCCCGCGCGTCGCAGTGCAGCTTGATCAGGCGGTAGCAGTCGCCGGTCAGGCAGATGGCGCCGGGCTCGGCCATCTGCTCCAGGCGGTTCGCCAGGTGGATCGTCGCGCCGTGCGGCACCGGCTCCGGCCGGTCCTCGTCCTGGGAGACCACGAGCTCGCCGGAGTGCAGCCCGACGCGGACCTTGATCGCGTCGCCGTCCGACTCGAAGGCGCGCTGCATGGCGATCGCGGCCTGGCAGGCGAGCAGGGCGTGCGCCTCCTGGGTGCGCGGCACGCCGAAGACCGCCATGATGCCGTCGCCGAGGGACCGGATGACGGTCCCGCCGAAACGCCTCACCGCCGCGCGCATGATGCCCAGGCTCGGGCGCAGCCGCTCCATCGCCTGCTCGGGGTCGAGCTCGGCGATCAGCTGGGTCGAGCCGACCAGGTCGGCGAAGAGGACGGTGCCCTGCTTGCGTTCGCCCCAGGCCGGGTGGGAGGTGCCTCTCTCGACGGCCTGGTCGCGCGGGGGCGACTCCAGGACGGTCCCGCAGGCGCTGCAGAACTGCGCCTTGGGCTGGTTCTCGTGCCCGCATTTCTGGCAGACAGTGGCAAATGCCACACCGCAGAAGCCGCAGTAGCTGCTAGAGCGACGATTGACGGCGCCGCACGCGTGACATCGCATCCGATGAGCCTCTCGGTTAACTCTGGCGGAGCGGATGACCGGAGACCTTGGCGCCGTCCGGTACCAGAGTCAGCCTCTAGCACGCCTGGGGGCCGAAGTTGGGCGGTATCGTAGGCTAGCCGGGCGCTTGGTGGCAATACGGCTTTTGCCGCCGGGGCTGCCCGTTTTTCCCGGAGCAAGGGCCTGGAACAAGGGTCCGGAGGAAGGGAGTGAAGCCGAGAGTCTTGGGCAGTTCCGAGTTGGCGCGAGGCGTGCCGCCTCGGCGGCGCCGTCGTTGCGGCCGCCGGGCCTGCCGCGCCGGCCCCGGCCTTCTTCGACCCCGTGACTTCACCCGAGGCTCGTGCCGCCCGCCGGGCAGCATCTTCGCGCGCATCGCGTCTTCCGAATCGCCGGGACCGGCCCCGACGCAGCGCGATCGCCGGGCGTCGTCGCCCGGCTCGGCATTTTTCCGAAGCCAAGATCGAGACGAAGTGGAGTTGAAGACGGCATGAAGTTCAACCAAACGCCAGCATCGCGCGTCCGGCCCCGGGAATGGGCGGGGCGGGGCGGACTCTGGGTGGCCGCTCCGTCGAGTTCGGCCCGCGCGGCGAGCGGAGCCGCGGCGCTCCCTGCGCGGCCTGTTGAGGAGAGAACCGTGCTGAAGAAGACGCAAGACGCCTACGACCTGCTGGTTTTCCTCGGCGCGCCCGGGCGCCTGGTGCTTCACGCCCAGCTGGTCGGCGAGGCGGCGGACGAGCTGCTCGACGCGCTGCGTCCGCTCGGCCTCGGGATCCGGGAGGATCTGGTCCGGCTCGGCGTCGTCCTCCACGATGCCGGTAAGATCCTTCACCCCGGCGAGCTCGATGCGCCGGGCGATGCGCACGAGGCCGCCGGAGAGCGGCTGCTGCTCGAGGTCGGCGTCCAGCCCGAGGTGGCGCGCTGTTGCCTCAGCTACGCCCGCTACGAGTCGATGGAGGTCTCCTTCGAGGAGCTCCTGATCGCCCTGTCCGATCGGCTCTGGAAGGGCGTGCGCGTCGGCGCGCTCGAGCTCCGCGTGGTCGATGCCGCCGCCGAGCGGCTGGGCAAGGACCGTTGGGATCTCTTCGCCGACCTCGACGTCTGCTTCGAGCGGATCGCCGCCAAAGGCGACCGCAGGCTGGCCCGCAGCCGCAGCGTCTGACACCAAGGGGCGGAACTCGGGACCCGAGTTCCGCTCGCCGATCTCACCGCGACGCGAAGGGCAGGAAAGGCACGCGCTCGCGCCGCGACACCCGCGGCAGCAGCTCCGCGACGGCGGCCTTGAAGTGCGCGGTCTCCTGGTGCGCGGCCCAGCCGTCCTGGTTCCGGTAGAGCTCGAAAATGAAGAAGCGGGCGGGGTCGTCGGGCGAGCGGTAGGGCAGGAACAGCTTGACCCCCGGCTCGGCCATCGTCGGTGCGATCAGGCCTTCGAGGATCGCGGCCACGGTCTCCGCCTCGCCGTCCTCGGCCTGGATGTCGATGGCCACGACGAAGCCGTCGTTCAATTCCTGCGGCGTGAAGCTGGCGGCTGGCATTTCGGTTCCTCCATCAAAGCAAGGCCGCCCGAGCTTACGGCACCAGCATGCCGGATGCTTCGGTGCCTGTCGAATTGTGCCGTTACCCGCGCTTGGCCAGCTCGTCCTCGAGGTCGGAGACGCGCTCCTCGATCGCGACCACCCGGCGCTCGATCGCCTTCAGCCCCTGGGTCAGCGACCAGGACAGGAAGGCGAGAAAGAGGATGATCGCGATGAAGGCGATGACGCTGGTGAAGTCCATGGGACGTCGTTCTCCCGCTCCGTCGATCGCGATGCCCTATCTTCAGACTGATAGCGCACGACTCCCGGCCAGACGCGAACGCGTCTGATCGGGACCTGCGCTAGCCGAGCGGCCCGGACCAGAACAGAAGGACCAGGACACAGGCCCAGACGATGCCCCAGAAGATCCAGGTGACGTTGGGGTGGGCGGCCTGCCATTCCAGGATTCGCTTGTGCAGCATCGGACCTCGCTCGAAACTCCGTCCGTGTCTGGTCGGGATCTGCCTCAGCCGCGCACGACCCACACCGAGCAGGGCGCGTGCCGGACGACCTGCGAGGCGTTCGAGCCCAGCAGGTAGTCCTTCAGCTCGGGCTTGTGCGCGCCCAGGACGATCAGCTCGGCCCCGACGTCGCGGGCATAGCGCAGGGCCTCCTTGTAGACGCTGCCCAGGCGCACGGCGGGCTCGATCTCCGGGCCCTCGGCGGCGGCCTGTCCCGCGACGATCTCGGCCAGGCGCCGCTTCGCGTCCTCGATCAGCTTGTCCTCGTAGTCTTCCGGTATGAGCTGCGCCACGACGGTCATCTTGAACATCTCGTCGGGCACGATGGTCAGGACGTGAAGCCGCGCCCCGGCGTGCCCGGCGTAGTCGATCGCCGTCGGCAGCGCCTGGCGCCAGGAACTCTCCTCGTCCAGGTCCACGAGAACCACGATGTTGCGCATCCGAATCTCCTCGCTCGGAAGCCTTTCCAAACCCGACGGAAAATGCGCGAGGCCCCGCCACCCCGGCATTGATCTGGGTCAGGGTCCCGCGTTCGCCCATGTCTCGGATCAGACGATCGGCCGGCCGGCGGCCGCCTCTTGCCCGGGCGGGCTCGCGGCGCCTATGGTCCCCGGGGGCGACCAGGGCCTTTCCGCACAGCGGGGCAACGCGTGAGCACGACCGTATTCCTTGCCGTCCTCGCCGCGGCCCTGCTGCACGCGGGGTGGAACGCCCTGGTGAAGGGCGGCGGCGACAAGCACCTGAACATGACCGCCGTCGTCCTCGGCTCGCTGCCGATCGCCCTCGGCCTCCTGGCCTTCGTCCCGGCACCCGCGCGGGAGAGCTGGGGCTACCTGGCCGCCGGCGTCGCGCTGCATGCCGGCTACCATGTGTTCCTGCTTTTCTCCTACCGGATCGGCGAGCTGACCCAGGTCTATCCGATCGCCCGGGGCAGCGCGCCGCTCCTGGTCGCCGGGGTCTCGGTCCTCTTCCTGGGCGTGCCGCTGACCCCGGCCGAGACGCTCGCCGTCCTGGTCATCGCGGCGGGGGTGATGAGCACGGCCCTGGTCCGCCGGAGCGACGGACTGCGCAACCCGCAGGCCGCCCTGCTCGCCGTCGTGACCGGCGGATTCATCGCCGCCTACTCGCTGGTCGACGGCAACGGCGCCCGTCTGGCCGGGACGGCCCTCGGCTTCTATTGCTGGCTCACCATCGGCAACGTCATTCTCTTCGCAGCCTTCATCGCCTGCACCCAGCCGGGCCTGCTCCTGGCGGTGCCTTTGCGGGCCAAGCAGGTTTTCCTTCTCGGCGGTGCGGCGACCTTCATCGCCTACGCGCTGGTGATCTGGGCCTTCACCCAGGCCCCGATCGCCCTGGTCGCGGCGCTGCGCGAGACCAGCATCCTCTTCGCGCTGGTGATCGGTGTCGGCGTCCTGAAGGAACGGCTCGACCTCGCCAAGGTTTTCTCCACCCTGGTCACCCTTCTCGGTGCCGCGTTGATGCGCCTCTCGAAGTCCTAGGACCGCAGCCCCCGAGAGCAGACAAGCGCCCTCGAGGCCGCTAGCATGGCCGCGTTCGGCGACCCCTGTCTCGGTTTCGCTCGTCCCGCCATGCAGTTCGCCGCCTTCCACGACCTCCACCTTCCGGCGCTGGAGCGCGACGAGGCGCGGCACAACCTGCCGCTGGGACTCCTGGCCGCGGTCCGGTCGGGACACGCGCCCGAGCCGCGTCGGTGGAGCCTAGGCGGGCCGGGAGTCTGCGCGCTGCAGGTTGCGGGCCGGCCGATCGTCCTCGGCGATCTCGGACGGCGGCAGTGCGCGACGCTGGCCGAGGCGACCCGCGACGAGGACTACCCCGCGGTGCAGGGCCCGGACCTGACGGCGCGCTGGTTCGTCGCGCGCGCGATGGAGCTGGGGCTCGGCTTCGGCGACCCCGCGCCACAGCAGATCCTGGCGCTGCGCGCGGCGCCGCGCGACCCTCGGGCCCCCGGCCGGTCGCGCCCGGTCACGACCGCCGACGCCCCGCTCTTGGCCGACTGGATGACCGACTTTAACCGCGAGGCCGTTCCCCAGGACCCGCCGCCCGAAGGGCCGGGCCTGGCGCGCAAGGCGGGCCAGGGCGACTATCTCTTCTGGGAAGTCGAGGGCCGGCCGGTCTCCCTGGCCGGCATCGTGCGCCGCAGCCGCCGCGCCGCGGCCATCGGCCCGGTCTACACGCCGCCCGCGCAGCGCGGCCGCGGCTACGCCGGCGCGGCCACCGCCGCGGTGGTGAAACGGATCCATGCCGAGGGTCGGACCACGGCCTGCCTCTACTGCGACCCCCGCAATCCCGCCGCCAAGCGCTGCTACGTCAAGCTCGGCTTCGAGCCCGTCTGCGACTCCTGGTTCAACTCGCGGCGGGCGTACTGACCGGCAAGGTCTTGGACGTCCCGCGCCGCGAGGCCGGAGGCTTCAAGGCGGCGCCCGGCCGCTGAGGACCAAGGCGGAGGTCTGCAGGCCGTCCCTGAGGGCGGTGTCGAAGGACACGCCGCGCAGGCGCCAAGCCCTTGAACGCGCCCGCCAGGTCAGGCGCCAGGTGATGTCCCAGTATCCGCCCTCGGCGAGCGAAAGCACGCCGGCGAGAAGGGCGTCGGCACCCGGCGATTCGCCGATCATCCGGCTCACGTCTTCGGCGGCGATATCCTCGAAAGCGACGGCGGATTCGCCGCTCGCCGCCTCGGGCAGCAGAAGCGGCAGACCGCGCCGCGCCGCGGTCTCGACCAGGACCGCCCTTTGGCCGTAGCCCCTAGCTCCGGCCGCCCTCAGCACGTAGCGGTCCCCGGCCGTCTCGATCCCGAGCCAGACCGCCAGCAGCGGCCGCTCGGCCGGCCAGATCGACAGGCCCAGACGCCCCAGCGCCCGGTCGAGTTCGGCCGCCTTGAAGCGCATCCTCAGGAGGTGCGGCCGTTCCCGCGTGCCTTGCTCGTCATGGACCGGGATGCCTTTCATCCGGTCCTCGTAGTCGAAGGACGCGACGAAGCTGTGGGCGCGTTCGACCAGCGGTGCCAGGCGGTCATCTCCGGCCAGCCGCGCATCGCCGGTCAGCTTGACGACGACGTCGGTGAGGCCGGCCCGGAAGCCGCGGCTGCGCTCCGGCTCCAGGGTGCCGGTGACGACGGTCTCGGCGCGGTAGAGGTCCGCGACCTCCGCCGCCCCGGGGCCGTCGCCGGCCGGGATCAGCAGCAGGAGCAACGAGAGCCACCGACGCAGGGCGACCTCCCTCCAAGCCTGGGTTGTCGGAACGGGTTCTTCTATCGCAGTCTGGGTCTTGGCGCGAGTGAGCATGAAACACCCTCTCAAGACGGCGTGGGCAGCTTCGAAAGTGCGATGACGTTCCTGTCCAGAAAAGTCATGGCCTTCGGCGCGGGTCAGTGCCGCAGGACAGGGGAATGCGCTAGCTTGTCCTTGCTGCGGTTCAGAAAGGGGTCGGATACGAATTGAACGCTTCAAGGGCCGTCGATGGCTTTATGCAGGACTGGGCGGCGATCACGGCTGTCATCCTCGGCGTCACCGCCTTCGCGGCGGTGCAGGGGCTGACCTATCCGCTGGCCTCGCTGGTCCCGGAAAGCTGCGCCGTGCCTGAGAGCCTGATCGGCCTGAACGCCGGCAGCTTCGGCTTGGGCACCGTCGCCGCGATCCTGCTGATCCGAAGGCTCACGGCCTACATGGCCGGCGACCGGCTGATCGTCCTCGGCCTGCTCGGCTGCTCGCTCTGCCTGGCCGCGCTCGCCGGCTTCGAAGCTCTCTGGATCTGGATCGCCACGCGCTTCCTGCTCGGGTTCTGCGCCGGCGTCATCTTCATCATGAGCGAGGCCTGGCTGAACACGGCCTGCCCCGACCGGCTCCGGGGCCGGGTCTCGGGGGTCCATGACGCCGGCCTCGCGCTCCTGGCCTTCGCGGTCCTCTTCGCCTTCGGCCGGCGCTGATGCATCGGCTTCCCGAGGTCGTTACCCACAACTACGACCCGGCCCGCGGGCTCTTCCGGAACCTCTGCGCCCTGCCGGCGGCAGAGGCGGAGCGGATCCTCGACGAGATCCGCGTCGGCGGAACGCGCCGGATCAAGGCCAACTACCTGCGAAGACGGCACGCGGTCGAGGACTGGCTCATCTCCGAGCGCCGCCGGAAGCTGGGTGCCACGCGCCTCGACCGGCCGATCTACTTCTTTCTCGGCGACTTCGCCGACGGCCTGGACCCGTCGCGCCCGGCGTCGCTGGTCCTGCCGCTGGCGGCCTTGCCGCCCGACGTGCTGACCTTCACCTACCCCGACAGCATGGCCAGCCTTCCGCTCTCCCGCCACGATCACCACCGCGCCGAGAGGAAGGACCACCACGGCAAGGTCTTCACCCTGGCAGAGATCAGAGAAGTGGTCGCGCGCTTCGGCCTGCCCGGTGACCGCTGGAAGACCGAGGCCTCAATGCGCTACGACAAATTCGTCGAGATTCAGGTCTGGGACGACCGCCCGCTGCGGTCGCTTCTGGCGCGGGATCCCGACGCCGCCTTCGCGCGGTAGATCCCGCCTTCGCGCGCCGCCGCGCGCCAGCGCCGGCCCCGCTCCGTCGCCTGCCACGGGCCGTCCGGGCCGAGGTCGAGGGTCCCGATGGCGAGCCCGCTGCGGTGGCGGCGGCAGCTCGTCTCGACCGCGCCCCGCGGGGTGATGAACTGGGTCCGCGTGCCCTGGACCGGGTTGGCCGGGGTGACCAGGCTGACCCAGTAGACGTGGCTGGCCGCCTGGGCCTGCGCCGTGATGCCGAAGATCGCGTCCTGGGCGGCGTCGCGCTCGGACTCCCGGCCGGCGGTGAAGCTCGAGAAGAGCACGCAGTGGACGCCCAGCTCGCGGTACTCTTCCCAGACCTCGGGGAAGCGGCCGTCGAGACAGATCAGGCAGCCGAAGCGCAGGCCCCGGACCTTGAAGACGAGAGGCGCGAAGCCCGGGGTGTACCAGCCCGCGAGCTCGTTGTGCGAGCAGAAGCGCTTGTCGTAGCGCCCATGAATTCGCCCGCCGGCGTCGGCCACCAGGAGGCAGTTGTGCGGATGCGCCGCGCCCGGGATCCGGCTCACGCTGCCGAAGACCGTCCAGAGCCCGAGTTCACGCGCCAGATCCAGGATCCGATCGGTCTCGGAATCGAGGTCGCGCCAGTCCCGCGCCGACCAGGTCTCGAAAGGGCGCAGCGCCTTGCGGCCATAGCCCGAGAGCGCGCCCTCGGTGAACTGCACGACGTCGGCGCCGGCCGCCTTGGCCCGTTTCATCGCCGCGCGGATCGCCGCGCCGTTCGTCGCGACCTCGGTCCCGACCCTGGTCTGCGCCAAAGCGACCCGAAGCATCGACACCTTGCCGAGTTCCCCCGTTGCAGGACCGCCCCGGCGGGCGGCCAAGCCTGCGACGGCCCCGGACGCAAGAAAGCTCCCGATCTGTCACGCGGCCGACACGCGGCCCGGCGCGGATCGCAGCGAGTCGAAGCCGGGCGGGGCCGGAGTCAGGCCAGGCCGGGATCCGGGCGCACCGGGATCGGGCCGCCGCGCGGGGCGGGCGCGCCGGCTTCCGCCTGCGGCGCCAGGGCTGGACCCGGAGCCCGGCGCCGGGTGCTGCCGGTCAAGTGGTCCAGCACCGCCAGCCAGAAGCGTCGGTCGTCGTCCTTCTGATCGCTGCCGGCCGCCAGCGCGCAGTCGACCGCCAGCTGCGCCGCCATCACGCCGAACCAGCCCGAGAGGATGTGGGCGGCCTCCTCGGGCGTCGCGATGTCCCAGAAGCTTTTCCAGTTGAAGGCGTCTTGCGCCATGCCGAAACCTCCTATGAGCCGTTCCGGCACGCGGCCGGTCCGTCCTGTAGCCGGACCTGCGATCCCACCAGCCGGCGGGGGGCACGACGATCCTGGGTTGGGGCGCCCGGGACTCGGTCGTTCCGGCTACGGAGACTTGCTCCAAGAGTGTTTGGCGATTCAGAGTATCGCAGACGCCGGGGGCCTCCGCAATCTGGGATTGCGCCGAAGGGATTAGTCTCCGCAGCGGTGTGACACTTCGGCCACGGCCGGCGGGCGGCGCCATATTTCTGCAACCGCGCGGTCACGCGGCCGACACGCTGCACCCGTAGCGTGTTTTTCTGCCAGACTGCGGTTCTTGCGAAAAGACGTCCTGCACAAAGGGGAGCCGATCATGTCTCCGTCATTCGCCGGCCTCGCCGCCGCCGTCCTGGGCGCGCTCCTCGTCCTGCCCCAGACCCGGGAGGTCCAGGCGGTCGACGCCGGCGCCTACGGCAAGCCGGGCCGCGCCCTGCCGGTGCAGCTCGGCCCGCGCCCCTTCTACCTGCTCGACAGGCTGCGCGAGGGCGCCCTAAAGAAGGAGCTGCAGCGCTGCGCCGCCCGCAAGGGGCGCTACCGGGCCTCCGACTTCTCCATCGGCCACCGCGGCGCGCCGCTGCTCTTCCCCGAGCACACCGCGGAGTCCTACGTCGCCGCCGCGCGCATGGGCGCCGGGATCCTGGAGTGCGACGTCACCTTCACCAAGGACGCCGAGCTGGTCTGCCGCCACGCCCAGTGCGACCTGCACACCACCACCGACATCGTCTTGCGCCCCGAGCTGGCCGCCAAGTGCCAGGTCCCGCCCGTGCTCGACGCCGACGGCAGGCTGCTCAACGGCCCGGACATCAAGTGCTGCACCAGCGACCTGACCCTGGCCGAGTTCAAGACCCTGAAGGGCAAGATGGATGCCGCCGACCCAGACGCCACCACCTTGGAGGACTACGTCGGCGGCACCGCCGCCTTCCGGACCGACCTCCACACCACCGGCGGCACCCTCCTGACCCACGCCGAGAGCATCGCGCTCTTCAAGTCGCTCGGCACCGGCTTCACGCCCGAGCTCAAGGGCGTCGACCGCGACGTCGGCTTCGGCGAGTCCGGCCTCGACCAGATCAGCTACGCCCGCGAGATGCTGCTCGACTACCTCGAGGCCGGCATCCGCCCGGACCGGGTCTGGCCCCAGTCCTTCAACCTCGACGACGTCTTCCTCTGGATCCAGGAGTTCCCGGCCTACGGCCGCCAGGCGGTCTTCCTCGACGGCCGCAACGTCGGCGAGCTCGCCGAGAGCCCGCCGTCCCTGGAGGCGTTCCTCGAGCTCAAGGCCGCGGGCCTCAACATCGTCGCCCCGCCCATGCCGGTCCTGCTGACCGTCGAGGACGGCGAGATCGTGCCCTCCGACTATGCCAGGAACGCCCGCCAGGCCGGCCTCGACATCATCTCCTGGACCACCGAGCGCTCCGGGCGCATCGTCGAGGAGGTCCTGGAGGGCCGCGGCAGCGCCTTCTACTACCAGACCACCCTGGAGGCCCTGGAGAGCGACGGCGACATCCTGCGCACCATCGACGTGCTGGCCCAGGACGTCGGCATCATCGCCCTCTTCTCCGACTGGCCCGCCACCACCACCTTCTATGCCAACTGCAAGAAGGTGCAGGCCGGCCGCCCGGGCGACGACGAAGACGACGACGACGAGTAAGCCGCCCGCCGCGCCGCCGCCGGCCCACGAAACTCCTTGATCTCCGCGCCCCTTTGCTGCTCAACTATTGGGTGTGAAGGTCTTGCACCTTCGCTGCCGAGAAACGGGGGGCTGTCTTGAAGACGCTCGGCAAGCTGTGGCGGCTGCTGTCCGGCGCCCGGGAGGGGCTCCGGCGAGAGGAGATGGACGGCGCCCATTTCGCCACTCTGGGCGACCGCCCCTTCGTCGGCTGTCGACCCTGCGCGCCGGAGCCCCGGCGCCTCGACCCCCCGGCCGACCTTGCCCCCAAGGCCACCGACCGCCCGGTGGCAGACAACGACTAGATCGAAATCGACCGCCGGGCCCCGGCCGACTGGGGCGTCAGGCGGACTCCACATCGCCGGCGCGCGATGACCCCTTGATCGTGCCGGCCTTTTGCGGAACAACTGCGCCGACCGGGCCTGCGCGTTTCGGAGCGAGAGGCGATGACATGTTGAGAACCTTGGGCAAGCTGCGGCGCCTGCTGTCCGGCGCCCGCGCCGGCCTGCGCCGCGAGGAGATGGACGGCGCCCACTTCGCGACCCTGGGCGACCGCCCCTTCGTCGGCTGCCAGCCCTGCGCCCCGGACCCCCAGGGCCGCGCCGCGCCGGCCGCCAGGCCCAATCCCCCCGCCGCCCCGCGCCCCGCCGGCGACGACGGCTGAGCCCGCGCCGCGCGGGACGAGGGTCCTCTTCGCCGGGCCGGCGCCTCCTGGCCGGTCCGATCTCGCCGAGGCTGGCAGGCTGGACTACCCTTTGGGCGCGCGGCCTCTGGGCGGCGCGGCCGAAACCGCCGACGCGCGAGAGATCCCGGATGGGGGGAATGAAACGGGCCTTGACCTCTGCGCTCCACGCCGCGGCCGCCGCTCGTTTGGCCGCGGGCCTCCTGCTGCTGAGCCTCGCGGCCTGCGCCCCGCCCTGGGCGGTGGACGCCGAGACGGCGGCCTCGCCCGCCGCCGCGGAGGCGCCGGACGAGGCCCCGCTCTCCGACGTCTGGCCGCCCTTGGCGGAGCCCTGGACCGGCGATCTCGACGGCATGATCGAGCGCGGCCAGATCCGCCTGCTCACCAGCTTCAGCCTCGGCACCTACTTCATCGACGGCGGCCGGCCGCGCGGCACGCTCGCCGAGGGCGCCGAGGCCTTCCGGCGCTTCTTCAGGCAGAAGCTCGGGGAGCGGGCCAAGGCCCTCAAGCTGGTCATCATCCCGGTGCGCCGGGACCAGCTCCTGCCCTTCCTGGTCGAGGGCTACGGCGATCTCGCCTCGGCGACCCTCAGGATCACGCCGCGCCGCCGGGCGCTGGTCGACTTCTCCCTGCCCTTCACCGACCGGGACCGGGAGCACCTGATCCTGGGCCCGGCCTCGCCCGCGCTCGCGAGCCTGGACGACCTCGCCGGCCAGGAGGTGGTGGTCCGCGAGGACTCCAGCTATTTCGACAGCCTCCAGGACCTCAACGCCGACTTCCGCGCCCGCGGCCGGCCCGAGATCGAGATCACCCTGGCCGACCCGCGGCTGGAGACCGAGGACCTGATCGAGATGGTCCACGCCGGCCTGCTGCCGATGACCGTGGCCGACGACTTCCGCACCCGCCTCTGGACCCGGGTCTTCGGCGACCTCGAGACCCGCGACGACCTCGTGGTCCACGACCGCGGCGAGATCGCCGTCGCCCTGCGCAAGGACAGCCCGCAGCTCAAGGCCCTGGTCGACGACTACGTCCGGACCCACCGGCTGGGCACCCGGATCGCCAACCTCGCGGTCGCGCGCTACCGGGACCGGGTCGACTGGGTGCGCCCGGCGCTCAAGCGCGAGCCCTTCCACCGCTTCCAGGAGGCCGAGGCGCTGTTCCGCAAGTACGGCGCGCGCTACGGCTTCGACTGGCTGCTGCTGGCGAGCTTCGCCTACCAGGAGTCCCGCCTCGACCAGGGCGCGCGCAGCCCGGCCGGCGCGGTCGGCATCATGCAGGTCCTGCCCTCGACGGCCCGGGACCCGGCGGTCGGCATCCCGGACATCGAGCGCCTGGAGGACAACGTCCACGCCGGCACCAAGTACCTCGCCGTACTGCGCGACCGCTACTTCGCCGATCCGGCCCTCGATCCCTTCGAGCGCAGCCTCTTCACCATGGCCGGCTACAACGCCGGGCCCAACCGGGTGAACCGCCTGCGCCGGCGGGCCGCGGACCGCGGCCTCGACCCCGACCGCTGGTTCAACAACGTCGAGCTGGTGGTCGCCGCCGCGGTCGGCCGCGAGCCGGTCGACTACGTGCGCAACATCTACCAGTACTACGTCGCCTACAAACGCGGCCTCGCCGAACTGGAAGAACGCAAGAAAGCCCGCCCCCAACCCGACGGCTGACCCGCTCCAGCAAGTCCCCGACCCTGGCAACCGCGACCCCTCTCCCCGAGTGGGAGAGGGCTAAGTGTCCGAAGCGAGTCCCGCCCCTCACCCACTCGCTCCGCTCGCCGCCCTTTCCCCCGGGGAGAGGGTTGAAGAGGCTTGGCGAGGCGAAGGCCGAGCCCTAGCCGGAGCTGGGTGAGGGGGAACGGCAGGAGAGGAGTCCCGGCCGCCGACCACTTTTCAACCTCGTCCTGAGCCTGTCGAACCCCGCACCGCAACCACCTTGCCGCCATCCAAGCCGCCCTGCAGGCCGCCGGCGTCGAGTTCATCCCGGAAAACGGAGGCGGGCTGGGGCTGCGGCTCAAGAGGGGCTCGGCGGATAAGGCGGAGTAACAGCGTTGTCAGCAAAAATTCGTAGAATATGGCCGTAGTCGCGGTCGACTTCTCTCGTCCGAAGCGTGGTCGGCGGTCGGCCTGTTCCAAGTCGGCCCGGCGCTCCAATGTCCAAGGTCTGCTCTTGGCTCCAACCCGGACCCGTCTTCACAGCCCCAAAGCACCTCCATCGATGACCCGAAGCCGACCTCAGCGACGATGGGCCTGACTTCCAGGTTCAGGCCAAATGAGACATTCTTCGTGGCGCACTTACCTTCGCGTCCTAGCTATGAGCGGCAATCGGAAAGTTGAGAGATCTGTTGACCGAACCACTCCACCACTCCGACCGGTTGGTGTCCGATGCTGGGGCGGAGCCTTCATCGACTGGAGTTTCGTGGGTTGGTTCGAATCGCATTAACGGTGCCGGCTAGGGGACCTGAATATGGAGGTAGAAATTCCGGAACCGCCGCATCGCGAACCGGCAGAACTCGGATCGCTTCCCGAACCACATGCACGGAAGGTCCATGAGGTTCTTGCCGCATTAGCCGTGGAACGCGGCGGACTGCGCGCAGAAGAAGCGGCGATCCGGCTTCAAAGTTACGGCCCGAACCGTTTACCCCAGGCAAGAAGACGCAACCCTGTCATTCGCTTCCTCGCGCATTTTCACAACCTGCTGATCTATGTGCTTCTGGGGGCCGCAGTCATCACAGCGGGTCTCGGGCATGTTACCGACACGGCAGTGATCCTTGCCGTTGTCGTTGTGAATGCAATCATCGGTTTCGTTCAGGAGGGCCGTGCCGAGCAGGCGATCACGGCCATCCGCCAGATGCTTTCCCCGCGCGCGGCAGTGCTTCGCGACAGCAGACGAGTGAGCGTCGACAGCGCCGAGGTGGTTCCGGGCGACGTTGTTCTTCTGGAAGCCGGCGACAAGGTCGCGGCTGACCTTCGCCTGATGGAGGCGGCAGGCCTCAGGGTCGAAGAGGCCATTCTTACCGGGGAATCCGTTCCGGTTGAGAAGTTCGTTCAACCCGTCGCCCCTCGGACGCCTCTCGGTGACCGGTCCTGCATGGCGTTCAGCGGCACGCTGATCGCGGGCGGCGCGGGCCGCGGCGTCGTCGTATCGACCGGCGCGAATACAGAGATCGGCAAGATCAGCGGAATGCTTGCCCAGGTGGAGACACTGGAGACGCCCCTGATCCGGCAAATGGATCGCTTCGCGCGCTGGCTCACCTTCGTGATCCTGCTGATCGCCGGCGTGCTGCTCGTTTACGGCTATTTCGTCGGTCATCTGCCCTTCAACGAAGTCTTCATGGCCGTGGTCGGCTTGTCGGTTGCGGCCATTCCCGAAGGACTTCCCGCGGTCCTGACGATAACCCTGGCGGTTGGCGTCCAGGCGATGGCGCGGCGCAACGCCATTGTGCGACGCTTGCCGGCGATCGAGACGCTGGGTTCTGTTTCCGTCATCTGTACCGACAAAACCGGGACGCTTACGCGAAACGAGATGATGGCGGCCTCGGTCGCGACGGCCGATCATATCTGCGAGGTATCCGGAAGCGGCTATGCGCCCGAAGGCGAGATTCGCCTCAGCGATGCCGATGTGGACCCCTCTGAGCACCGGCTTTTGCTCGAACTGGCCCGTGCGGCCGCCCTCTGCAACGATGCGGCGCTGCACGACCATCCTGGCGGCTGGCAGATCGAAGGTGACCCGATGGAGGGCGCCCTGCACGCGCTCGCCGGCAAGATCATGCGGGATGGCCCGCATCCTTTCGTTTCTTGGACGCGAACGGACACCATCCCTTTTGATGCGAACGCGCGCTATATGGCCACGCTCCACCACGACCATGCGAGCAACGCGGAAATCCACGCCAAGGGCGCGCCGGAACGCATTCTCGCCATGTGCGCGAGCCAGCGGACGTCAGATGGCGGCGAGGAACCTCTCGATGCGGACTACTGGAACGCCCGGGTCGAGGCGATCGCTGCCCAGGGCCAGCGCGTGCTCGCGCTCGCAATGCGACCGGTTCCGCAGGACTGCTTCGTTTTGAACACGACGGAGGTCGACGGCAAATTGGTGCTTCTCGGCCTGGTCGGCCTGATCGATCCGCCGCGCGGTGAAGCGATCGACGCCATCGCCGAATGCCACGGTGCGGAGATCCGGGTGAAGATGATCACTGGCGATCACGCCGGAACCGCCGCGGCGATCGCCCGGCAACTTGGTTTGCGGAACCCGGACGGGGTTCTCACGGGCGCCGACATTGAACGTATGGGCGACGCCGAACTGGCGGCAGTTGTGGAGGAGATCGACGTCTTCGCCCGGACCAGCCCGGAGCACAAGCTGCGGCTCGTGACGGCCCTGCAATCGAGCGGGCTGACCGTCGCCATGACCGGCGATGGCGTCAACGATGCGCCGGCCCTAAAACGCGCCGACGTCGGCGTGGCCATGGGGCGAAAGGGGAGCGAGGCGGCGAAAGAGGCCTCCGAGATCGTGCTGGGTGACGACAACTTCGCGTCAATCACCGCTGCGGTGCGCGAAGGACGCACGGTCTACGACAATATCAAGAAGGTGATCAGCTGGACATTGCCGACCAGCGCCGGCGAGGCAGTGACCATTGTCGTCGCCCTGTTTCTCGGGCTTGCGCTCCCGATCACCGCAGTGCAGATCCTTTGGGTGAACCTTGTGACGGTGGCAACCCTCGGTATAGCCCTCGCCTTCGAGCCAACCGAGCACGGCACGATGCGCCGACCGCCGCGATCGCGTAACGAGCCGCTTCTGGACGGGGTCCTGATCTGGCACATCGCACTGGTATCGGTACTGTTTCTGGCGGCCGTCTTCGGCATCTTTGCGTATGCGACCGAGCGCGGCTATCCGGTCGAACTGGCCCGGACCATGGCCGTCAACATGCTCGTGGTGCTCGAAATCTTCCATCTTTTCTTTATCCGCAATATCTATGGCACTTCGCTGACCTGGAACATGGTCCGCGGCACACGCGTCGTCTGGGCATGCGTCATCGCGGTGACAGCCGCACAGTTCGCAATGACCTACCTGCCGCCGCTGCAACAGGTTTTTCAGACGCAGCCGGTCGCCTTGCTCGATGGCCTTCTGCTGGTTGGCATCGGCGTAGCGTTCTTCGCGATTATCGAAGCTGAAAAGCAGTTGCGCATCGCACTGCTTTCGGAGCGCGTCCGGAATCGGGGCTAGAGCACGATGATATGAGGTTGAAGCAACCTCATATCTGAATCGTGCTCTGATCTGTTGAAGTAGAGCGGGATGATTTGAAGTCGATTCGACTTCAAATCATCCCGCTCTAGGGCGGAAGTCATCCATTGAAAAGCGGACGTCACTCCCCGGAAGGTCCGAAACTTGGGGCGAAGCGGGACTCGAACATCAGCCGGTGTCAGGG